>CANQGN010000067.1 GCA_947623215.1 uncultured Clostridia bacterium | reverse complement strand
CAGACATTGTAGTGGGCGTGCCCGACTCAGGACTGGACGCCGCAGTGGGCTACTCCCGCGCCTCCGGCATTCCCTACGGCATTGGGTTTATTAAAAACAAATACATTGGCCGCACCTTTATCTCGCCCGGGCAAAGCACCCGCGAGGACCGGGTAAAAATTAAGCTCAACCCCATTTCTGCCGCCGTAAGCGGCAAGCGGGTGGTGCTAATCGACGATTCCATTGTGCGGGGCACTACCAGCGGGCGCATAGTGCGGCTGCTGCGGGAGGCCGGTGCGGTAGAGGTGCACATGCGGGTCTCGGCCCCGCCCTTTTTGAACCCCTGCTATTACGGTACGGACATTGACTCCCGCGAGCACTTAATTGCCTGCCGCCATTCGGTAGAAGAGACCGCCAAAATTATTGGGGTGGACTCTCTGGGCTACTTGAGCGTAGAAGACGTGCGGCGTATAGCGGGGGAGCAGGGCTGCGGCGGCTACTGCACCGCCTGTTTTGACGGCTGCTACCCCACCGCCACCCCCACGCAGGTTTACAAAGACCGCTTTGAGCAAAAACTCTCTGAAAAGGGGCATGAATCCCATGAAAAGTCACTCTGACTCTTACGCCGCCGCCGGGGTAGATATTACCGCCGGTTACCGCGCGGTGGAATTGATGAAATCTTACGTGGCCCGCACCATAACGCCGGGCGTTTGCTCGGACGTAGGCGGCTTTGGCGGCCTGTTTGAGCTGGACGTGACCGGCATGGAGCGCCCGGTGCTGGTTTCGGGTACCGACGGCGTGGGCACCAAGCTGAAGCTCGCCTTTTTGCAAGATAAGCACAACACGGTGGGCATCGACTGCGTGGCCATGTGCGTGAACGATATTATCTGCTGCGGCGCCAAACCCCTGTTTTTTCTGGATTACATTGCCTGCGGCAAAAACGTACCGGAAAAAATTGCCGCCATCGTCTCCGGCGTGGCAGAGGGCTGCGTGCAAAGCGGCGCGGCCTTAATTGGCGGCGAGACGGCCGAAATGCCCGGCTTTTACCCGGAGGACGAATACGATTTGGCCGGGTTTGCCGTGGGCGTGGTAGACAAGGCCAAAATCCTAAACCCCGCCGCCGCGCGCCCGGGGGACGTAGTGCTGGCGCTGCCCTCCAGCGGGGTGCACTCCAACGGGTTTTCGCTGGTGCGCCGGGTGTTCGGCGTGGGGCAAAACGACCTTTCCGCCCCGGTGGCAGAGCTGGGCGGCCAGTCGTTGGGCGAGGCGCTGCTTACCCCCACCAAAATATACGTAAAACCGGTGCTGCGCTTACTCGAAGAAGTGCCGGTGCACGCCATTGCCCACATTACCGGCGGCGGGTTTTATGAGAACATTCCCCGCAGCCTGGGGCAGGGCCTCGGCGTGGTTATTCGCCGTAAAGACGTGCGGGTGCCCCCCATTTTTGACCTTATTGCCCGCGCGGGGCAAATTCCACAGCGCGACATGTTTAACACCTTTAACATGGGGGTGGGCATGTGCGTAACCCTGCCGGCGGAAGAGGCCGACCGCGCTCTGCGGGTATTAAACGAGGCGGGCGAAGCGGCCTACGCCCTTGGCGAAGTGGTGCAAAGCGAAGAGAAGGTGACCTTATGCTAACCCCCGTGCGCATTGGCGTGCTGGTCTCCGGCGGGGGCACCAATTTGCAGGCGCTGCTAAACGCCGGGCAAAGCGGGGCGTTGCACTCTGGCGAAATTGCGCTGGTACTCTCCAGTAAGGCAGACGCTTACGCCCTGCGCCGGGCGGAGCAGGCGGGCGTACCGTCGGCGGTGGTAGAAAGGCGCGGCAAATCGGCGGCGGCGTTTGAGGCCGAGCTGCTGCAAAAGCTGCGGGAATATAACATAGAGCTTGTGATTCTCGCCGGGTTTATGACCATTTTAAGCGCGGATTTTATTGCCGCCTACCGCGACCGCATTTTAAACGTCCACCCCTCGCTCATTCCCTCCTTTTGCGGGGCGGGCTACTACGGGCTGCGGGTGCACAGGGCCGCGCTGGACTACGGCGTTAAGGTAACCGGCGCCACGGTGCATTTGGTAAATGAAATACCGGACGGCGGGCGCATTTTACTGCAAAAAGCGGTAGAGGTGCTGCCGGGCGACACCCCCGAGTCGCTGCAAAAACGGGTGATGGAACAGGCCGAATGGGTGCTGCTGCCGCAGGCGGCAGAGCAGCTTTCGGCGGAACTTTTAGCAAACCAAAACGCAAAGCGAGGAGAACGTGTATGAACGTGTACGAAACCCTGCCGACGGGCCGGCGCATTGCCGGTAACCCCTATGTGGGTCGCGGCATTGTAATGGGCAAAACAGAAGACGGCCGCGCTGCCGCCGCCTATTTTATTATGGGCCGCAGCGAAAACAGCCGCAACCGCGTGTTTGTGCGTGAAAAAGACGGTACCCTGTTTACCCGCCCGTATGACGAAACCAAGGTAAGCGACCCCTCGCTGATTATTTACGCCGCCGCCCGCACGGTGGGCCGCTGCCGGGTGGTTACCAACGGCGACCAGACCGACACGGTAGCGGCGGGGCTAAAGCAGGGCCGCAGCTTTGCCGACGCCCTGACCAGCCGCGCCTTTGAGCCGGACGCTCCCAACTTTACCCCCCGCATCAGCGGTATGCTGACCTTGGGCGAGGGGGATTTTCGCTACGAAATGAGCATTTTAAAAAGTGCAGACGCGGCGGGCAGCGCCTGCAACCGCTTTCACTTTGCCTACGCCGCGCTGCCGGGGGTGGGGCACTTTTTGCACACCTACGTAACAGACGGCGACCCCATTCCCACCTTTACCGGCGAGCCGGAGCGGGTGAGCATTCCGAACGACCTTGACGCGTGGACCGACGAGCTATGGAACGCCCTTGACCCCGCCAATAAAATTTCGCTTTACACCGAGTATATCCATTTAGAAACCGGCAGCGTTTGCTGGCGGTTAGTCAACCGCAACGGCAACGAAAGACAAGCAGGGGAGGGGCAGATATGAACAACCCGCGCGACGGTTACCGTTCCCCCTTTTCTACCCGCTACGCCAGCGACGAAATGCAGCGTGTTTTCTCAGAGAATTTTAAGTTCCGCACCTGGCGGCGGCTGTGGATTGCGCTGGCCAAGGCCGAGCGCCAGCTGGGGCTGCCCATTACGGAGGAACAGATTGCCCAAATGGAGGCCCACCGCGACGACGTAAACTATGAAGTGGCGGAGGCCATAGAAAAAGAAGTGCGGCACGACGTAATGGCCCACGTGCGGGCCTACGGCCGCCAGTGCCCGCTGGCCGAACCCATTATTCATTTGGGGGCGACCTCCTGCTACGTGGGGGACAATACCGACGTTCTGATTCTGCGCGAGGCCTCTAACATTTTGCTGCAAAAGGCGGCGCAGGTGGTGCGCAATTTGGCAGACTTTGCCAACCGCTACAAGGCGCTGCCCTGCCTTGCCTACACCCACTTGCAGCCGGCGCAGCTTACCACCGTGGGCAAGCGCGCCACCCTGTGGGCGCAGGACTTTTTGCAGGATATCGACAATTTAGAATTTCAGCTCAGCCGCTTAAAGCTGCTGGGTTCCAAAGGCACCACCGGCACGCAGGCCAGCTTTTTAGAGCTCTTTGGCGGCGACCACCAAAAGGTGGAGCGTTTAGAGCAGTTAATTGCCGAAGAACTGGGCTTTACCGCCTGCGTGGCGGTCTCCGGCCAAACCTACTCCCGCAAAACAGACAGTTACTTTTTGGCCGTGCTTTCGGGCTTTGCCCAAAGCGCCTGCAAGTTTTCAAACGACCTGCGCATTCTGCAATCCTTTGAAGAGGTAGAAGAACCCTTTGAGAGTACCCAAATCGGTTCCTCCGCCATGCCCTACAAGCGCAACCCCATGCGCAGCGAGCGCATCACCGCTCTTTCTCGCTACGTAATGGTGGACGCTTTAAACCCCGCCATGACCGCCGGCACCCAGTGGTTTGAGCGCACGCTGGACGACAGCGCCAACAAGCGCATTGCGGTGGCAGAGGCCTTTTTGGCGGTAGACGCCATTTTAAACATCGCCATGAACGTAACGGGCGGCTTAGTGGTGTACGAAAAAGTAGTCACCCGCCGGGTCATGGAAAAGCTGCCCTTTATGGCGACCGAAAATATTATGATGGAAAGCGTAAAGCGGGGGGGCAACCGCCAGCAGCTGCACGAGGCGCTGCGGGTGCACTCTCACGCGGCGGCCGCCCGGGTAAAGTTAGAGGGCGGGCAAAACGATTTAATTGACCGCATTGCGGCAGACGACCGCTTCCCCATGAACCGGGAGGAGTTGCTCGCTCACTTAGACCCCGCCGCCTACATTGGCCGCAGCGTACAGCAGGTAGAGGCTTTTTTGGCAAACGAGGTAGAACCCGTGCTGGCCCGCTACCCCGACCGCCCGGCGGAAGCCCAGCTGCGGGTATAGCAGAGAGGAAGGAGAACGACAATATGAAAGAACTAACCTTAAAATACGGCTGCAACCCCAACCAGACCCCCTCTCGCATATTTATGGCCGAGGGCGAGCTGCCCATTACGGTGCTCTGCGGCCGCCCGGGGTATATTAATTTTTTAGATGCTTTTAACGCCTGGCAGCTGGTAAAAGAGTTAAAAGAAGCCACCGGTCTTGCGGCGGCTACCTCTTTTAAGCACGTAAGCCCCACCTCTGCCGCGCTGGGGCGGCCGCTGCCCGAGCGGCTGCAAAAAGCCTGCTTTGTAGATGACCTGCCGGGGGTGAACGATTCCCCCTTAGCCTGCGCCTACGCCCGCGCCCGCGGCACCGACCGCATGTGCTCCTTTGGCGACTTTATTGCCCTTTCAGACGAATGCGACGAAACCACCGCCAGGCTCATTGCACGCGAGGTGTCAGACGGGGTTATCGCCCCCGGCTATTCGCCTGCGGCGCTGGAAATTTTACGCGGCAAGCGCAAGGGGAATTATAATATTATTCAAATCGACCCCGCCTACACGCCCGACCCGGTAGAGCGCAAGCAGGTGTTCGGCATTACCTTTGAGCAGGGACGAAACGACTGCAAAATTGATTCTTCTCTGCTGCAAAAGGTGGTTACCAAAAATCAGGCCCTTACCCCCGACATGCAGCGCGACCTCGTGGTGGCGCTTATTACCCTGAAATATACCCAGTCCAACTCCGTTTGCTTTGCGGTAGACGGCCAGGCCATTGGCGTGGGGGCGGGGCAGCAGTCGCGCATTCACTGTACCCGGCTTGCCGGCGGCAAGGCAGATACCTGGCACCTGCGCCAAACCGACAAGGTGTTAAACCTGCCCTTTTTGCCCACCCTAAAGCGCGCCGACCGCGACAACGTAATAGACGGCTACATTAACCAAAACGAAGAAGACGTGTGCGCCGAGGGGGTATGGCAGCGCTACTTTACCGAGCGCCCGCAGCCCTTTACGAAAGAAGAGCAGGCCGCCTGCCTTGCCGCCGTTACCGGCGTGGCGCTGGGGTCAGACGCCTTCTTCCCCTTTGGCGACAACATAGAGCGGGCCCACCGCAGCGGGGTAGTGGCCGTGGCCCAGCCCGGCGGTTCCATTCGCGACGACGACGTAATTGCCTGCTGCGACAAATACAACATGGTCATGGCCTTTACCGGGCTGCGACTGTTCCACCATTAACCCAAAAGCAAAAACGGAGGGCTATTCCCATGAAATTTTTTGAACAATTAAAAGACTTTGACCCCGAAGTGGCCGCCGCCTGCGGCGCGGAGCTTACCCGCCAGCGGCAGAATATTGAACTCATCGCCTCCGAGAACATTGTGTCGGAAGCCGTTTTGCTGGCCGCCGGTACGGTGCTTACCAACAAATACGCCGAGGGCTACCCCGGCAAACGCTACTACGGCGGCTGCCAGTGCGTAGACGTGGTAGAAAATCTGGCGCGCGAGCGGGCCTGCCGCCTGTTTGGGGCAGATCATGCCAACGTGCAGCCCCACAGCGGCGCCAGCGCCAATTTGGCTGTGTTTTTTGCCCTGTTACAGCCGGGCGACACGGTAATGGGCTTAAATTTGGCCCACGGCGGGCACCTCTCGCACGGGTCGCCGGTCAATATTTCGGGCAAATATTTTAACATCGTCCCCTACGGCGTGGCCGACGGCGACGAAAAGCTGGACTATGACGAAATGGCCCGGGTGGCGGCCGAGTGCAAGCCCAAAATGATTATTGCCGGCGCCAGTGCCTACTCCCGCACCATTGACTTTGCCCGCATTCGCGAAATTTGCGATTCGGTAGGGGCCTACTATATGGTAGATATGGCCCACATTGCCGGGCTGGTGGCGGCGGGGCTGCACCCCAGCCCCGTGCCCTATGCGGACGTGGTCACCACCACCACCCACAAAACCCTGCGCGGCCCGCGCGGCGGCCTGATTTTGTGCAAAGAGGCGCTGGCCAAACAAATCGACAAGGCCGTTTTTCCCGGCACGCAGGGCGGCCCGCTTATGCACATTATCGCCGCCAAGGCGGTGGCGCTGGGCGAGGCGTTACAGCCGGCGTTTGTAGAGTACCAAAAGCAGATTGTAAAAAATGCCGCCGTACTGGCAGAAGAACTCACCGCGCAGGGCTTTCGCATTGTCTCCGGCGGTACGGACAATCACTTAATGCTGCTGGATTTACAGCCCTTTGGCCTTACGGGTAAAGAAATGGAAGCCCGGTTAGACAGCGTGCACATTACCGCCAACAAAAACACCATTCCCAACGACCCGCAAAGCCCCTTTGTAACCAGCGGCCTGCGGCTGGGCACGCCGGCGGTTACCAGCCGGGGCTTTCAAGAACCCCAAATGGTGCAAATTGCCCACTGGTTAAAAGAAGTAGCGGTAGATTACGAGGCGGCCAAAGACCGCGTGCTGGCAGAGGTAACCGAGCTGTGCCGCCAGTTCCCCATTTATGAATAAATAAAACGCCCGGGCAGAAGGGAGTAAAGGCAATGAAGGTAATGGTTGTAGGCGGCGGCGGTCGAGAGCATGCCATCATTAAAAAACTGCGCGAAAACCCCGCCGTTTGTGAGCTGTATGCCCTGCCGGGCAACGCCGGTATGCGGCAAGACGCTACCTGCGTGCCCATTGGGGCGAAAGAGATAGAAAAACAGGTGGCCTTTGCGGTAGAAAAGGGGATTGACTACGCCGTCGTCGCGCCGGACGATCCGCTGGTGCTCGGCGCGGTAGACGCCCTGCAGGCGGCTGGTATTGCCTGCTTTGGCCCCACGGCGGCCGCCGCCGCCATAGAGGGCAGCAAGGTGTTTGCCAAAAACCTGATGAAGCAATACGGCATTCCCACCGCGGCTTACGAGGTGTTTGACAATGCAGCAGATGCCTCTGCCTACCTGCGCACCGCGCCGCTGCCGGCCGTTATAAAGGCAGACGGTCTGGCGCTGGGCAAGGGGGTTGTGATTGCCGAGTCGCGCCAGCAGGCGCTGGACGCCGTGCGGGCGATGATGGAAGACAAAATTTTCGGCGCCAGCGGCAGCCGGGTGGTCATAGAAGAATTCTTAACCGGGCCGGAGGTTTCGGTGCTCGCCTTTACAGACGGCGAAACGGTGCGCCCCATGGTTTCTTCTATGGACCATAAGCGGGTGGGCGAGGGCGACGTAGGCCCCAACACCGGCGGCATGGGCACCATTG
>CANQGN010000066.1 GCA_947623215.1 uncultured Clostridia bacterium | reverse complement strand
CGGAGGGGGCGGCCAGCGGCAGGTTGCAGGCCGCCAAAATGGCCTGCGCCGCAGGGTGGGCGGGGCAGCGCACCGCCACGGTGTCGCCCCCGGCGGTGACTTCGTTTGGCACTACATCAGACCGGGGAAGCACCAGCGTAAGCGGCCCCGGCCAAAAAGCGCGTGCCAGCGCCGCCGCCACGGGGGGAATGCCCCGAACCAGCGCCCCCCACTGCTCCGGGCGGGCGATATGTAAGATGAGCGGATTATCCGCCGGGCGGTTTTTCACCCGAAAAATGGCCCGCACGGCGGCTGGATTCAGCCCGTTTGCGGCAAGGCCGTAAACCGTTTCGGTAGGAATGGCCACCACCTCGCCCGCGCAGAGCAGCCGGGCGATCAGCGGAACATCATCAAAGCCGGAATAAATCCTCGTTTGCATGTATCATTCCCTCCAACGCCAAGAGCGACCGGGCGGCAAGCGCGGCCCCCCGCTGTTTTTTGTCTTTGATGCGCTCCGGCAGCGGGGGCAGCAGACCCATGCTCGCCCCCATGGGCTGAAAGCGGGTTACGCTGGCGTCGGTTACGTAATGGGTAAGCGCCCCCAGCATACTCTCCGGCGGCAGGGCGGGGGCCGCCCGCCCGGCAAGCCGACAAAAGAGCGACAGCCCGGTAAACAGCCCGGCGGCGGCCGATTCCATATAACCCTCTACCCCCGTTATTTGCCCGGCAAAAAAGCAGTCGGGGCGGCGGCGCAGGCTAAAATCTGCCGCCAGCAGGCGGGGGGAATCCAAAAAGGTGTTGCGGTGCATGACGCCATAGCGCACGTACTCCGCTTTATGCAAGGCGGGTATCATGCCGAACACCCGCCGCTGCTCGCCAAACTTTAAGTTGGTTTGAAAGCCCACCAGATTATACCGGCTGCCGGAGGCGTCTTCTTTGCGCAGCTGCACCACCGCCCACGGCCGGTGACCGGTGGCGGGGTCGCGCAGACCCACCGGCTTTAGGGGGCCGTAGCGAAGGGTGTCTGCCCCCCGGCGGGCAAGCGTTTCGACCGGCATACACCCCTCATAAACCGGCAGGTCGCCCGCCGCCTCGTGCAGCGGGGCCTGCTCGGCCGCTACCAGCGCCTCGTAAAAGGCCTCGTACTCCGGGCGGTTCATGGGGCAGTTTACATAATCCTCTTCCCCGCCCCGGCCGTAGCGCGAAGCGTAAAAAGCGTGGGTAAAGTCAATGCTTTCGGCCGTTACAATGGGGGCGGCGGCGTCGTAAAAATGCAGCGTTTGCCCCCCAAGCGCCCCCGAGAGGGCGTCATACAGCGCGTTTGATGTAAGCGGGCCGGTGGCGATGATACACGGCCCGGCCGGTAAATCGGTTTGCTCCTCACACCGCACGGTTATGAGCGGGTGGGTGGTCACAGCTTCCGTCAGTCCCCGGGCAAAGGCCTCGCGGTCTACCGCCAGCGCGCCCCCCGCCGGTACGGCGCACCCGGCCGCCACGGTAAGGCAGAGCGACCCGAGCAGCCGCATTTCGGCCTTTAACAGCCCGGCCGCCGTTTCGGGTCGGTCGGCTTTCAGCGAGTTCGAGCATACCAGCTCGCCAAACCAATCGCTTTTGTGGGCGGGGGTTTTTTGGCGGGGCTTCATTTCTACCAGCGTTACCATAACCCCCCGCTGCGCCAGCTGAAAGGCGGCCTCGCAGCCCGCCAGCCCGGCGCCCACCACGGTAGCAGAACGATTAGGCATTGGCCGACCCTTCCGTTTGCTCTGGGTTCTCTGTTTGTTCCGCCTTTTTGCGGCTTTTGCGCTCGGCTTTTTTCTCAAAGCCGCAGCCCTCGGCGTTGCAGGCCAAAATGCCGCCCCGCCGTTTAAACAGGGTTTTGCCGCACTTGGGGCATTGCTCGGCGGTGGGGACGTCCCACGTCATATATTTACACGTGGGGTAGCCCTCGCAGCCGTAGTAAACGTACCCGCGTTTCGACTTGCGCTCTACCATGCCCTTGCCGCATACCGGGCAGCTGCCGGGGGTACGCACCAGCAGCGGGCGGGTGGTTTTGCAGTCCGGGTAGCCGGAGCAGGCCAAAAACTTGCCGAACCGCCCCACCTTAATGACCATGGGCTTGCCGCAGTTGGGGCAAACCTCGTCGGTCGGCTCGTCTGGAATTTTGGCGCGTTTGCCTTCCATAGCGGCCTCGGCCTTCTCTATGGTTTTCATAAAGGGCTCGTAAAATTTCTCCACCGTTTGCTCGTAGCCCAGCGTGCCGGAGGCTACGCAGTCCAGGTCTTTTTCCATAGCGGCGGTGAACTTGGTATCTACAATCTCGCGAAAGAGCTTGCACATGAGCTCGGTGGTAACCTCCCCCAGCGGGGTGGGTTTAAGCGTTTTTTTCTCGCGCTGCACGTATTCGCGTTTTATTACGGTGGCAATGGTAGTGGCGTAGGTGCTGGGGCGGCCAATGCCGGTTTTTTCCATTACGTCGGTTAAGGTAGCGTCGTTATACCGGGCGGGGGGCTGGGTAAAGTGCTGGTTGCCGGTCAGCTCCCGCAGGCACAGGGTGGCGCCCTCGCTTAAGGGGGGCAGGGCCTTGGCGTCTTCCGCCGCCTCGTCGGCGTCCTGATACACGGCGGTGTACCCCTCAAACCGAACGGAAAAGCCGCTGGCGCGGAAGCGGTACTCGTCGGCGTCGATGTCTACCGTTTGGGTGTCTTTTACGCTGGCGGCCATTAGGCTGGCCAAAAAGCGCTGCCAAATCAGTCGGTAGATTTTGAACTGATCGGCCGACAGCGCCCCTTTTACCTGTTCGGGGGCAAGCTCTACCATGGTGGGGCGAATGGCCTCGTGCCCGTCTTGCGCACCGGCGCGGGTTTTGTAGTAGCGGGGCTTGGGCGGCAGGTAGTTGGCGCCAAAGGTTTTGGTAATATAGTCGTTGCCGGCGGCGCGGGCTTCTTCTGAAATGCGCACCGAGTCGGTACGCATGTAGGTAATTAAACCGGTAGTGCCCACGCCGGGAATCTCTACCCCCTCGTACAGCTGCTGGGCGGCCCGCATGGTGCGCTCGCCGGTCATGCCGAATTTGCGGGCGGCGTCTTGCTGCAGGGTAGAGGTAATAAAGGGGGGCGCGGGCTGCTGATTGCGCACGCCTTTTTTAACCGCGCTCACCACAAAGGGCGCCTCGGCCAGCGCGGCGCGAATGGCCTCGGCCTCTTCTCCGTTTTTGATTTCCACCTTGCCGCCGTCGGTTCGGGAGGTCAGCTTGGCCATAAAGGCGCGGCTGGTGGGCTTTTGGCTTAATTTCGCGTCCAGCGACCAGTATTCCTCCGGCACAAAGGCGCGAATCTCGTTTTCGCGGTCCACAATTAACCGCACAATGACCGACTGCACCCGCCCGGCCGAAAGGCCCCGGCGCACCTTTTTCCACAAAAAGGGGCTGAGCTTGTAGCCCACAATGCGGTCAAGCACCCGGCGGGCCTGCTGGGCGTCTACCAAATTGCGGTCTATCGCGCGGGGGGCGGCAAGCCCCGCCTGCACGCTGGACTTGGTAATGGCGTTAAAGGTAATGCGGTTTTTCTCGTCGTCGCCCAGCGCCAGCACCTGCGCCAGGTGCCAGGCAATGGCCTCGCCCTCGCGGTCGGGGTCGGTAGCCAGCAGCACGCCGTCGCTGGCGGCGGCCGCGTTTTGCAGTTTTTTAATAATATCTTCTTTCCCGGCGGCGGTTTCGTAGCGGGGGGTAAAGTGGCCGTCTTCGCTGATACCCCAGGTTTTTTTGGGCAAATCGCGAATATGCCCGGCCGAAGCCATGACCTCGTACCCGCTGCCGAGATATTTTTTTACGCTTTTGATTTTGGAGGGAGACTCCACAATAACAAGTTTGGCCATGTGACAACTCCTAACAGTCAAAAGTTATACCGCCCGGTAAAGGCCGGTGGGTTCTTTTTGCAGCAGCCCCTCCAGCTCCAGCTCGGTCAGCAGCCGCAGCGCCTCGCCGGAGGATAGCCCGGCGGCCCGCACAATATCGTCCAGCGGTAAACCGCCCGCGTCTAAAATCCTATTATACACCCGCCGGGCGGGTTCTGACAAGTCTTTTTGCCGCTCGTCGGCGTTTTTTTGGCATTCGGGCGGCGGCGGGGCGGGGTTTCGCTCTTTTTCGCGTTTTTTCTGTCTTTTTTCTTCTTCCCGCTTTTCCCGTTGTTCCCCCTCCGGCCTCTCCTGTGGGTCGGCCACCGTTACCACCTGCTGTTGCAGGGTGCGGTTGAGTTCCTCTGCCCGCGCCATGTGAAAGGCGCAGGAGGGGTCGTTTTCATAATAATGCAGCACGTCCAGCCCGCTGAAAACGGGCACCGCGCCGTCGGTAATTAACCGGTTGCTGCCCACAAAGGCGGGCGACAGGGCGCTGCCCGGCAGGGCAAAAACGTCTCGCCCCAGCTCCAGCGCACAACCGGCGGTAATGAGCGAACCGCTCTTCTCCCCCGCCTCGGTTACCAGCGTGCCCAGCGACAGGGCGGCAATAATGCGGTTGCGCACCGGAAACGAGTAGCGGGTGGCCGGGGCGGCGGGCGGGTACTCGCTAAGCAGCACGCCGGTGGCGGCAATGGTTTCTCGCAGCTTTTGGTTGGCGCGTAAATAGTCGTTTGCCAGCCCGCAGCCCAGCACGGCGGCGGTTTTGCCCCCAACCTCCAGCGCGGCGGTATGAGCGGCAGCATCTATCCCCAGCGCCCCGCCGCTGACTACCAGCATACCCGCCGCGGCCAGCACCGCCACAATGCGGCGGGTAACGGCCAGCCCGTAGGGGGTGGGCTTGCGGGTGCCCACCACGCTAATGGCCGGCAGGGCGGTCAGCAGCTCCGGCGAACCCTGCACGTACAGCACGCAGGGGCAGTCGGTCAGCTGGCGCAGCCGCTCGGGAAAATGCGGGTGCTCGGGGGTAATGGGGGTAATGCCGTGGCGGCGGCAGCTGGCCCACACCGCCTTGGCGGCGGCGTAGGGCTTGGCCAAAATGGCGGCTGCCTCTCGCCGGGTAATGCCGGGGGTACGGGCCAGCTCTGCCTCGCTTGCGGCAAACACCCCTTCGGGCGAACCGAAGAGGGTAAGCAGGGCGTTTAAACGGCGGCTGGGCACGCCCAGCGCCTGCTGCAGGGCTATCCAGTACAAAGGGTGGCTCACGCTTTCACCTCGCTTCGCACCATTTCCCACATAAACAGGGCGGCGGCCGCCGCGGCGTTAAGCGATTCTGCCCGGCCCGCCATGGGAATGCTCGCCCGCAGGGTGCAGGCGGCGGCGGTAGCTGCCGTTAAGCCGTTTGCCTCGTTGCCGATGACCACTGCCGAAGCGGGGGAAAAGCGGCAGTCGGTGAGCGAGCGCTCCGCCCCCCGCACCACGGCGGCGTAGGTGGTAACCGAAAGGGAATGCAGCCGGGCGAGCGCCTGCTCTACCGGCGCCTCATACACCGGCAGCCGCAGCAGCGCCCCCATAGAGGCCCGCAGCGCCTTGGGCGAGTAGGCCTCGCAGCCGCCGCAGAGCAGCAGACCGGTAAGCCCCAGCGCCTCTGCCGTGCGGGCAACCGCCCCCACGTTTGCCGGGTCGGCTACCCCTTCCAGCACCACAAAGCGGCCGGCGCTGCTTGGCAAGTCCCCATATGCCGGGCGGCGGCAAACGCACACCACCCCCTGGGGGGTGGCAGTGTCGGTAAGGCGGCGCATCACGTCGTCGCTTACCGTTACCGCCGCGTCGCTCGCGGCGGCAAGGGCGGCGGTTACGGCCGCGTTGGCCGCCGCAAAGGCCGGGGTAACGGCGGCGAGAATGGGGCGGGCGCCGCTTTGCAGGGCGTCCTCGCACAGCCGCAGCCCCTCCGCCACCAAAACGCCGTCTTTTCGGCGGGCGCGGGGGTCGGCAACCCATTTATGCAGTTGTTTTACCGTGGCATTGTCTTTAGAGGTAATCATCATCATAAAAAAATGCGCCCGAAGTACCAAGACGTCGGGCGTATGCGGCAATTTATAATGCGGCTTTTGCCTTTTCTACCAGCGCGGAAAAGGCGGCGGGGTCGGCAATGGCCAGCTCAGAGAGCATTTTGCGGTTTAAGGTCACGCCGGCCTTTTTCAGCCCGTTCATAAAGGTGGAGTAATTCATTCCGTCGGCGCGTGCCGCAGCGGAAATGCGGGTGATCCACAAACGGCGAAAATCACGTTTGCGCTGTTTGCGGCCGATGTAAGCGTAGTTGCCGGATTTCATAACGGCCTGTTTGGCCGTTTTAAACAGGCGATGCTTGGAACCAAAATAGCCCTTTGCCAGTTTTAAAGTCTTTTTTCTTCTTTTGCGCGTGCTCAGCGCGCCTTTTACTCTTGCCATAGTAAATTGCTACCTCCGAAATTATTTGTAAGGAACAAGGCGCTTAATTTGCGCGCGGTTGGTTACGTCTGCCACCGATACCTTGCGCAGGTTGCGTTTGCGCTTGGTGCTCTTTTTGTTCAAAATATGGGATTTATAGGCATGACCCCGCAGGGGCTTCCCGTTTTTAGAGATTTTGAACCGTTTTTTCGCACCGCTGTGCGTTTTGATTTTCGGCATTTGAGTGTCCTCCTTTAAAATCGTCAGGCTTTTTTGGGCGCCATAAACATCAGCATGTTTCTGCCTTCCATTTTGGCGGGTTTTTCTACCACGGCCACCTCGGCCATGGCCTCGGCAAAGCGCTGCATATTGGCCAACCCAATCTCCGGGTGGCCCAGCCACCGGCCCCAAAAGCGAATGGAAACCTTGAGCTTATTGCCGCCGGCAATAAACTTTTTCGCCTGATTGACCTTGGTGTTGAAATCGTGCACGTCGATGCTCAAAGAAAGGCGAATTTCTTTGAGTTCAATCACCCGCTGGTTTTTTTTGGCTTCTTTTTCCCGCTTGGCCTGGTCAAACCGGTATTTGCCGTAGTCCATAATTTTGCACACGGGGGGCTGCGCCTGCGGCGCAATTTTGACTAAGTCTAAATTGCGTTCCTCCGCCAAACGAAGCGCCTCTTTAACCGGCATAATGCCCAGCTGTTCTCCCTCGGCCGTGATGACCCGTACTTCTTTGTCGCGAATCTCGTCGTTGATGGAAAGGTCCGACTTGCTAATGTGAAAGCACCTCCTGAAACGTTCAACAAAAATGGGACGGGCGCTTGTTCGGCCCGTCCCCATTCTTACAACGCGCAAAAACCGCCGGAAGCCCGGCAGAAATGAGCGGTTATAACCGGCTGACGCACCCCGGCAAGGCCGGGCGGCCAGAACGGTGAGACGAACGCGCGTGGCGCCGCTGCTTTGTTGTGGGGGTATTATACCAGCCGACGGGCGGTTTGTCAAGGCTTTTTTGCAAATTTTCGTACCAAACGCCCCGGCGATACGCCCCTGCCGGCTACTCTATGCCAAAGGCCGCCAGCACCTGCTGGTAGACGCGAGAGGGGTTTTCAAGAAAACGCTCTTTTATATAATTGGCCTGCATGGCGTCGCCTACCCCCAGCCGCACGGTCATAAGCTCGCGCTCGCCCTCCGGCACGGTGCAGGAAATCACGTAGCCGTCGCCCGCGCGGTCAATGGTAATGCGGTTTTCAGAAAGCGCCCGGGCGCGGGCTTTTAAGGCGGTGGCGCGGGCAACCGCCCGCTCGCGTACAGAGGCGGGCAGCGAGCCTATCAGCTCCTCGGCGGCTTTGGCCCCTGCTTCGGTAATCTCATAGGCCTCTTCTTTGCCCTCTTTTTGCAAAATGGTGCC
>CANQGN010000065.1 GCA_947623215.1 uncultured Clostridia bacterium | reverse complement strand
GAGCGGCCGAAAGCCGTTGGGGTCGCGGGCAGCGATGAGCTTGGTGGGCGACAAAATGACCAGCGAATAGGCCCCTTTAATGCGCCCCATGGCCCGCTCTACCGCCTGCTCAATAGAACCGGCGGTCAGCCGCTCCTTGGTGATGATGTAGGAGATAACCTCAGTATCGCTGGTGGTGTGAAAAATCGACCCTTGGAGCTCTAATTCCGAGCGCAGCTCGTAAGAATTGACCAAATTGCCGTTGTGGGCCAGCGCCATGCGCCCTTTGATGTGGTTGATGAGAATGGGCTGGGCGTTTAGGCGGCCGCCGTTGCCGGTGGTGCCGTAGCGCACGTGGCCAATGGCCATGTTGCCCTGCCCCAGGCTTTGCAGCACGGGTTTGGTAAACACGTCGTTTACCAGCCCCACGTCTTTATAGTCGTGCAGCACGCCGTCGTCGTTTACCACAATGCCGCAGCTTTCCTGCCCGCGGTGCTGTAGGGCAAACAGGCCGTAGTAAGCGGTAGAGGCGACGTCGCAGGACTCGGCGGCGTATACGCCGAACACGCCGCATTCTTCATGCAGATTGCTCATCTGGCGCCCCCCAGCACACGCTGCATCATTTCGTTATAGGCGTCCTCTACCCCGCCCAGGTCGCGGCGAAAACGGTCTTTGTCCAGCTTTTCGCCGGTGGTTGCGTCCCAAAAGCGGCAGGTGTCGGGCGATATTTCGTCCGCCAGCACAATGGTACCGTCCGCCAGGCGGCCAAACTCTAACTTAAAGTCTATCAGCCGCACTTTTAGCGTTAAAAAGTAGGCTTTTAACACCTCGTTTACCCGCAGCGCCATGGCTTTAATGGCGGCTATCTCTTCTTTGGTGGCCAGCCCCAGCGCCAGCGCGTGGGAATCGTTAAGCAGCGGGTCGTGCAGGTCGTCGTTTTTATACGAGAACTCCACCGTAGGCTCGGCGAATACCACGCCCTCCTCTACGCCGTAGCGTTTAGAGAACGACCCCGCCGCCACGTTGCGCACGATGACCTCCAGCGGCACAATGGAGACTTTTTTTACCACCGTTTCCCGCTCCGACAGCTCGCGCACAAAGTGGGTGGGCACGCCCTCTTTCTCCAGCAGGCGCATGAGCAAGTTCGACATCCGGTTGTTGACCGCGCCCTTGCCGACAATGGTGCCTTTTTTGGTACCGTCAAAGGCGGTGGCGTCGTCTTTGTAAGAAACAATCACCAAATCCGGCTCGTCGGTGGCGTACACCCGTTTGGCTTTGCCTTCGTACAATTGCTCGCGTTTTTCCATGGTTGTAACAATCTCCTTACTTTTGTGCGTCAACGCTCAGGCGACTTTCTATCGCCCGGTCTTTTTCTAAAACCGCCGCGCGGTCGGCGGTTCGTTTTTCTTCCAATTTGCGGGCCAGGGCTTCGTCGGTTACCGCCAGCATTTCGATGCACAGCAAGGCGGCGTTGGCCGCGCCGTTTACCGCCACGGTGGCCACCGGTATGCCGGTGGGCATTTGCACCGTAGCAAGCAGCGCGTCTAACCCCCCAAGGCCGCCGGAGGCGACCGGCACCCCCACCACCGGCAGGGTGGTGTTGGCCGCCACGGCCCCGGCCAAATGGGCCGCCATACCGGCCACGGCAATAATAGCCCCAAAGCCCGCCGCGCGGGCGCCGCTTACAAAGGCGGCGGCCTCCCCCGGGGTGCGGTGGGCGGAGTAAACGTGTACTTCGTAGGGCGCTTCAAACTCTCGCAGCACGGCCACGGCCTTTTGCACCACCGGCAGGTCGCTGTCGCTGCCCATTAGTACGGCGATTTTTTTCATACGGTTCCCCCTCCTGAAACGAAAAAGCGAAAAACAAAAACGGAAAACAAAAAAGAGCGCACGAACCCCGTTACGGTTAGTGCGCCCAGACGGTCGGCAAGAAGGCCCTCCCTGTTCCCCTGTGGTAACCCACATTTGTTCCGTCAGTAGCAGGGAAAGCGGTATGGAATGCGCCGCGCAAGGCCGGCAGGCTTGCGGGGTGCGCTTCCCGGAAAACAACAGGGTACAGTATACCACAGCCGCCGCGGGTTTGTCAAGCGGCGCGGGGGGGATTTTGCGGGCGGCAATAACCCGGTTTTGTTGTTATTTTGCCTGCGCGTCGCAATAGGCGCAGCGGTAGACCCGCCGCTCGCGGTCGGTCAGGCGAAAGAGCTGCGGCAGCTCCTGCTCGGTAGTGGTAATGCAGCGGGGATTTTTGCAGCGAATCACGTTTTCCAGCCGCTCGGGCAGGTCAATGCTGCGTTTTTCTGCCAGCTTGCCGCCGCGAATAATATCCACCGTGACGCCGGGGTCTACGTAACCCAAAATGTCCATATTCAAATCAATGGCGGCGTCGATTTTTATAATATCCTTTTTGCCCATTTTAGAGCTGTGCACGTTTTTAATAATGGCTACCGAGCAGTCGAGCGAGTCGAGTTGCAGCAGGCGGTAAATGGTCATGCCCCGCCCAGCGGTAATGTGGTCGATTACAATGCCGTTTTGAATGGAATCGATATTCATACCTGCACCTCCAGCATTTCTAAAATCAGCGCCATGCGCATGATTTTGCCGTTGAACACCTGCTTAAAGTAGCAGGCGCGGGGGTCGTCGTCTATCGCCACCGAAATTTCGTTCACCCGCGGCAGGGGGTGCAGCACGCTGCAATCCGGCCGGGCCAGCTTCATTTTTTCGGGGGTGAGAATGTAGCTGTCTTTTAAGCGCAAATAATCCTCTTCGTTAAAAAACCGCTCGCGCTGTACGCGGGTCATGTACAGAATATCCAGCTCCGGCAGCACGGCCTCTAACTCGGTGGTTTGGGTGTAGTCGAGGTTATTTTTTTGAATCACGTCTTTTTTCACGTAGCTGGGCAGCTTTAACTCGGTAGGCGAAATAAGCACAAACCGAATACCGACGTAGCGGGCGAGGGCGTTGATGAGCGAGTGGACGGTGCGGCCGAATTTTAAGTCGCCGCAAAAGCCCACCGTCAGGTTACTAAGCCGCCCTTTCTCTAAATAAATGGTCAGCAAATCGGCCAGCGTTTGGGTGGGGTGGTTGTGGCCGCCGTCGCCGGCGTTGATCACCGGCACGGTGGCATTGAGCGCGGCCACCAGCGGCGCCCCCTCTTTAGGGTGGCGCATGGCGATAATATCGGCATAGCACGAAACGGTTTTGGCGGTGTCTGCTACGCTTTCGCCCTTGGCGGCCGAGCTGGAACCGGCGTCTGCCATGCTGAGCACGTGACCGCCGAGCTCATACATGGCGGCCTCAAAGCTGAGGCGGGTGCGGGTAGAGGGTTCAAAAAAGAGGGTGGCCAGCTTTTTGCCCTCGCAGGCGTGGGCATAGGCCGCCGGGCGGGCGATAATATCCTCCGCCCGGTGGAGTAGCCGCTCAATCTCCTGCAACGAAAGCTCTGTAATGTCAATTAAACGCTTCATGGCCTTTTCTCCTCCTTTTCCATCCAGCTGCGGTCGGCGGGGTTATCGCGAAACGCCAGCAGCCGGGCCACGTCGCCCGGGGATATGTAGCCTTCCTCCGCCGCTATTTCGGCTATGCAGTCAAAATTCGTCAGGCTGTGGTTGGGCACCCCCGCCGCTTCGAGTCGCTGCAAGCCTTTTTGCATACCATAGGTAAAAATGGAGGCAATGCCCAGCACTTCGGCCCCCGCCTGCCGCAGGGCCTCTACCGCCTCTAACACGCTGCCGCCGGTAGAAATTAAATCTTCTACCACCACCACCTTGCAGCCGGGGGTCAGCTTACCCTCTATGCGGTTTTGGCGGCCGTGGTCTTTGGCGCTGCCCCGCACGTAGCCCATGGGCAGCCCCAGCAAATGGGCGGCAATGGCGGCGTGGGCTATCCCCGCCGTGGCGGTGCCCATTAACGCCTCGGCGGCGGGGTAATGGGTGCGAATAGTCCCTGCCATGGCCTGCTCTACCCGCTGGCGCACGGCGGGGGCGGTTAAAATTAAGCGATTGTCACAATAAACCGGGCTTAATATGCCGGAGGCCCAGGTAAAGGGCTCGTCCGGCCGAAAAAAGACGGCGCCGATAGAGAGCAAATCCCGGGCTACCTGTTTCCTTCTCTCGTTCATGCTTTGCACTTCCTTCACTTTACACAAATTCGCGCACGCAGCGCTCGTAGGCGGCGGCGGGGTCCTCTGCCGCCGTAATAGGCCGCCCTACCACAATGTAGTCTGCCCCCAGCGCGGCCGCCTGCTCCGGGGTGGTAACCCGGCGCTGGTCGCCGACATCTCCCCCCGCAAAGCGCACGCCGGGGGTGACGGTTAAAAAGCCCGGCCCCAAGGCGGCGTGCACCGCGCCCGCCTCCAGCGGGGAGCAAACGACGCCGTCTAACCCCGCCGCCCTGGCGTTGGCGGCGTAGGTAAGCACCACTTCTTCCATGGGGCGGTCGATTAACAGTTGGCGGCGCATTTGTTCTTCACCGGTAGAGGTGAGCTGAGTGACGGCGATTAGCAGCGGGCGGGTACCGTCTGGCCGGGTTAGGCCTTCTATCGCCGCCTGCATCATCTCTACCGTACCGGCGGCGTGCAAATTCACCATATCCGCCCCGAGATTGGACAACACCGCCATGGCTTTTTTTACGGTATTGGGAATATCATGCAGCTTTAAATCTAAAAACACCCGGTGCCCCCGCTCGCGCAGGGCGGGCACAATGGCGGGGCCTGCGGCGTAAAACAGCTCCATGCCGATTTTAACAAAAGGCCGCCGCTCGCCGAAGCGCTGCAAAAAGGCGAAGGTTTGCTCCGCCCCCGCAAAGTCGCAGGCAATGATTACGTCTTTTCCCATACTCAGTGGGCACCTCCTATACAGTCCTCTAAACGGGATATGCCAAACCGCCGCATGGCGGCCGGCAGGTCGCGAATGATGTCGCGGCAGGCGCAGGGGTTCACCAGATTGGCCGCCCCTACCTCTACCGCCGTGGCCCCGGCCAGCATCATTTCGATGACGTCGGCGGCGGAAGAAACGCCCCCCATGCCCACCAGCGGTATTTTTACCGCCTCGTACACCTGATAGACCATGCGCACCGCCACCGGAAAGACGGCCGGGCCCGAAAGCCCGCCGGTACCGTTTGCAAGAATGGGCTTTTTGGTTTTACAGTCAATGCGCATACCCTGCAAGGTGTTAATGAGCGACAGCCCGTCCGCCCCCGCGGCCTCGCAGGCGCGGGCGATTTCGGTAATATCGGTTACGTTGGGCGAGAGTTTAACGAGCAGCGGTTTTTTGGTAACCGCCCGCACGGCCGCCGTTACCCGCCCGGCGGCGGCCGGGTCGGTGCCAAAGGCCATGCCGCCGCCGTGCACGTTGGGGCAGGAGATATTGAGTTCAAGCCAGCCTACCTGCTCCTGCTCCGCCAGCATGGCGCAGGTTTCTACGTATTCTTCTACCGAAAAACCGCTGACGTTGGCCATGATTTTTTTAGAAAAATATTTTTTCAGCCGGGGGAGTTCTTCGGCTATTACCTGCTCCGCCCCCGGGTTTTGCAGCCCCACGGCGTTGAGCAGCCCGGCGGGGCATTCGGCAATGCGGGGGGTGGGGTTGCCAAAGCGGGGATTCCGAGTAGTGCCTTTTACCGAAATACTGCCAAGGCAGTTAATATCGTACCACTCGGCGAACTCATACCCAAAGCCAAAGGTGCCGCTGGCGGGAATAACGGGGTTTGTTAAGGGAATACCGCAAAGCGTAACAGCAAGGTCTACCATACTACGTCCTCCCGCAGCAATACCGGGCCTTCGCGGCAGACCCGCCGGGGGCCCTGCCGGGTTTGGCAGGTGCAGCCCATGCAGGCGCCAAAGCCGCAGCCCATGCGTTCTTCAAAACTATACTGGCCGCCGGTTTGGGCTACGCCCTCTATGGCGCGCAGCATGGGCAGCGGCCCGCAGGCGTAAAAATAGCTGTAGGCCAGCCCCGCCATGCCGTCGGTCACCAGGCCCTTTTGCCCGGCGGTGCCGTCTGCGGTCGTTACCAGCACCTTAGCCCCCAGCGCTTCAAACTCCTGCCTATAAAATATCTCGCTTTTGGTGTTAAAGCCCATGATGACCTGCACGGCTTTGCACTGCGCGGTTAAGTCTTCGCACAGCCGGTAGAGAGGCGGCAGGCCCACCCCGCCGCCGATGAGCAGCGGGGCCTCGCCGCTTTTGCTCACGTCAAACCCGTTGCCGAGGCCCACCAGCAAATCCAGACGGTCGCCGGGGGCAAGGCGGGTCATGTCTGCCGTGCCCTCCCCCACCACTTTATAAATCAGGGTGAGGGAATGCTCGCTGTAGTCGCACACCGAGAAGGGGCGGCGAAGCGCCCGCCCCGGACGTTAACAAACTGCCCCGGCGCGGTTACGGCGGCGGCGTTACCCGCCAAAATAAGGCGATAGACGCAGTCGGTCAGCGGGCGGTTTTCGGTTACGGTAAAGACCGCCTGATTCATGCGGCGTTCCTCCTTTTTTATTCGTTCGGTCAATCCGTCAGCGGCGGAAAATCCGGGTGGCAGTAGACCACCCGCCCGGCGCAGACGGTAAGCATACACCGGGCGGCCACCCGCATCCCCGCAAAGGGGGTGGCCCGGCCTTTTGAGGCAAAGCGGGCGGGGTCTACCACTTCATCGGCGTTTAAATCATACACGCAAAAGTCCTGCGCCGGGTCAAAAGGCAGGCGAAATCGGCGGCGGGGGGCGGCGCTCATGGCCTCTACCAGCCGCGGCAGCGGCAGCAGCCCCGGGCGCACCAGCGCAGTGTATAGCACGGGGAAGGCGGTCTCTAACCCCACCACGCCAAAAGGGGCGTGGAGCAGCCCGCCCGCCTTTTCGGCGGCAGAGTGGGGGGCGTGGTCGGTGGCGATGATGTCTATCGTGCCGTCTTGCAGGCCCGCCAGCAGCGCCTGCCGGTCGCGTGCAGTTCGCAGCGGCGGGTTCATTTTAAACCGGCCGTCGTTTTGCAAATCGTCTTCGGTCAGCAGCAGGTAGTGGGGGGCGGTCTCGCAGGTGACGTTAACCCCCTGCGCCTTGGCCTCGCGAATGGCCTCTACGCTTTCGGCGGTAGAAACGTGGCAAACGTGGTAGGCGCAGCCGGTCTCGGCGGCCAGCGCCAGGTCGCGTTTGACCGGCCGCCACTCGCTCTCGGAGCAGATGCCCGGCAGCCCGTTTGCGGCGGCGTACCGCCCGGCGTGCACCACCCCGCCGTGCAGCAGGTCGTTTTGCTCGCAGTGGGCGGCCAGCAGCGCCCCGCAGCGGGCGGCGGTTTGCATAAGCGAGCGCATGACGGCTTCGTTTTGCACCCCCCGGCCGTCGTCTGAAAAGGCTACTGCTCCGGCCGCCGCCATTTCGGCAAGGGGGCAGGGGTCTTCTCCCCGCTCGCCCTTTGTCATAGCGCCGTAGTGGTGCACCCGCACGCAGGCGGCCTTGCGTGCGGCGGCCTGCTGCTCCGCCAGCCGCTTTGGCGTATCCGGCACCGGGTTTACGTTCGGCATGGCGCAAATATCGGTAAAGCCGCCCCGGGCGGCGGCCGCCGCGCCGGTGGCGAAGGTCTCTTTATAACAAAAACCCGGTTCTCGCAAGTGCACGTGCACGTCTGCAAGACCGGGCAATAAATAATATGAAAGCGAACAATCGGCCGGTTGCGCGGCCGCCAAAGGAGTAGACCGTACCCCTGCGGGGGAAGTGGTAAGCACTGCGTTTAAAAGGGTAAGGGTCATAAACAAATCCTTTCCCGGCTAACGCCGGAACGACGACGGAGGTTTGCCATAGGC
>CANQGN010000064.1 GCA_947623215.1 uncultured Clostridia bacterium | reverse complement strand
GTCCATGTTGTTGTACCGGTGCTGGCCGTTGCGGCCCACGCAGTAGAGGTTCTCTACGCTGCCCAGCCAGTCGATTACTTCGTCTATGCGGTCATAGGTGTCAAAATAAGCGGGGTAGGCTTTTTTCACCCGCTCGCGGTGGGCGGCCAAGGGGGCGGCAGAGTCGCTTATAACCCCCATGCGCTTTAATTCTTCCACCGCCCGCGCCACGCAGGCCTCTTCCGGCAGGTTCCAAAAGTCGTCTCCCTCGGTGCAAAAATATTCCAGCCCCACCCAAACCGTGTGTTCCGGGTCGGCCACCAAATAGGGCGACCAGTTGTTAAAAATTTGAATGCGCCCCAGCTTCACCCCGGTGTCCTGCACGTAAATCCAGCAGTCGGGCACAATGTTTCCGAGGGTTTTCATGGCCGTTTCGTTTTTGAGCAGCAGCCGGTCGAGCAGCAGCCCCACGGTTACAAAGTCGCGGTAGGGCAGCCCCGCCGCCACCTCGCGCACCGCCGCGGGGGGTTCTTCGCCGCCGAATGCCGCAATCAGGTCTTTTACCGGCATGGAGGAAACGACGATATCCGCCGGCCAGTGCCGCTCGCCGCATTGTACTTCTGTTATGCGCCCGCCCGTAATCGTCAGGCCGGTTACGCGGCAGCCGGTGAGAATGGCGCCGCCCATGCGGCGCACTTCGTCCGCCACCTTCTCCCACAGCTGGCCGGGGCCGAACTTGGGGTACCAGAACTGCTCTATCAGTGAGGTTTCTACCGGCGCGTTTTTCGAACCGAAGGCCTTGCGCCACATATCGCGCAGCAGCGCCCGCACCGAAAGCCCCTTTACCCGCTGGGCGCCCCAGTCGGCCGAAATGGCGCTGGGGTGGCGGCCCCACAGCTTTTCGGTGTAGCCCTCAAAAAACATCTGGTAAAGGGTTTTGCCAAAGCGGTTAATGTAAAAATCCTCCAGCGAGCGCTCCGGCCGCTTGTGCAGCGCCGCCACAAGGTAGCTGCACCCCGCCTTGACCGTGCGGGCCAGCCCCATGTTGCGCAGGGTGGCGGGCTTCATGGTAATGGGGTAGTCAAAAAACTTGCGGTCGTAATAAATGCGCGAAACCCGGTCGCGCAGCAGCATCACTTCGTCTGTCTGCTCCGGGTCGGGGCCGCCGGGGGGCAGGGGTTTGTCGCGGTGCAGTAGCTTATCGTCTACCGCCGGGGCGCCCTGCAGGGGCATAAGCGCCTGCCAAAAGGCGTTTACCTGTTCGTCTTTAGAAAAAAAGCGGTGGCCGCCGATGTCCATTCGGTTGCCGCCGTACACTACGGTGCGCGAAATGCCGCCCATGGCCTCGCTCTCTTCCAGCAGGGTTACGGCGTATTGGCCGCCCCCGCGGGTAAGCAGCTCGTAGGCGGCGGTCAGCCCCGCCGGGCCGGCGCCGATAATGACTACCTGTTTCATGCTAATTGTCCTCCCGATGGCGTTCGGTATACAAAAAATATTTTCTGGCGGTAAAATTCCACAAAAAGGCCACGAAGGTCGCAATCAGGTTGACCACCGAGACCATGGGAATCACCCCAAACAGGGCGGCGTGCAAATTGAAAACAAAGCGTTCCAGCAGCGCCACCGCCGCCAGCTTGACCCCCAGCCCCACCAGGCCAATGAGGGCGAAGGAGGTAAATTCTTTTACCCGGTTCATGTTGCTTTTAAAAATCCACAAAATGCTGAGGATATAATTGACCACCAGCCCCAGCAAAAAACCGGCGCCGTTGGCCAGCAGGGCGCCGGCGTCAAATCCCCACAGGGTTAACTGCGCCGCTTTCAGCCCAAAGGTTTCGTAGCACAAGGTCGCCACCGCCAGGTCTACCAGCGCGGCCAGCCCGCCCACAAAAATAAAGCGAAAAAACTGCACAAAGGCGTTTTCGGTCGGCTTTACAAACAGGGCGTCGGTATCAAACCGGCGCAGCAGCCGCCCAAACTCCCGCAGGCTGTTCACGGGATTCGTCCTCCTTAAGGCTTATTATCCACCGGCTACGTCGCCCACGCCGTCTAAAATATAGGTTGGGCCGTAGGGGAATTCGCTCAGCATGGCCGGGGTGGTAACGCCGGTGAGCACCAGCACCGTTTCGGCGCCGGACTGAATGCCGGCAATAATGTCGGTGTCCATACGGTCGCCGATGATCAGCATTTCTTCCCCCTCGCAGCCCAGCAGCTTCATGCCGGTGCGCATCATTAAGGGGTTGGGCTTGCCCAAAAAGTAGGCGGTTTTGCCGGTCGCCAGCTCAATGGGGGCGGCCAGCGCCCGGCAGGCGGGCACCATAACCCCGCCCGGGCCGGGGCCGGTGGTGTCGGGGTTGGTGCCAATCAGCTTGGCGCCCTCCAGCACCAGCCGCACGGCTTTTGAAATGCTTTGGTAGTTGTAGTTTTGGGTTTCGCCCACCACTACGTAGTCGGGGTTTACGTCGTTCATGCTCAGCCCCGCCTCGTACAGTGCGCCAAGCAGCCCCGCCTCGCCAATGCAGTAAACCGAGCCGCCGGGGCACTGGCTGCGAATAAAATCCGCCGTGGCCAGCGCACTGGTGTAAAAGTGGGTGGGTTCTACCTCCAACCCCATGCGGGCGAGCTTTTGCGAAAGCTCCACCGGCGAGCGCTCGCTGGAATTGGTTAAAAACAAAAACGATTTATTCTCTCGCCGCAGCCATTGCACAAAGCGTTTGGCGCCGGGCAGCAGCTCGTTGGCGTGGTAGACGACGCCGTCCATATCGCAAATATAGCCCCGCTTGGAACGAATGCGGGCCAGTTCGGCGGCGGTTACCGCCGTTGGTACCGGGGTCATGCCGGAATCCTCCTTAACGTTCGCCAAAAAATCCGCCGTTAGCCCTTTTGGCCGGTGGATTTTAATATTACGTCGTGCGAGCCGCCCTCTACAATGCTGACCGACGAAACCAGCGTAATTTTGGCGTTCTTTTGCAGGGCGGGAATGGTGGTAACCCCGCAGTTGCACATGGTAGACTTTACCTTGTAGAGGCTTTTTTCTACGTTGTCGTGCAGCGGGCCGGCGTAGGTAACGTAAGAGTCTACCCCTTCTTCAAACGAGAGCTTGGACTTACCGCCCAGGTCGTACCGCTGCCAGTTGCGGGCGCGGTTGGAGCCCTCGCCCCAATACTCTTTTACGTAGGTGCCGTTAATCATCAACTTCGGGGTGGGGCTTTCGTCAAACCGGGCAAAGTAGCGGCCCAACATCATAAAGTCCGCCCCCATGGCCAGCGCCAGGGTCATGTGATAGTCGTGCACAATGCCGCCGTCTGAGCAAATGGGCACGTACACGCCGGTTTTTTCAAAGTATTCGTCCCGCGCGGCGGCCACCTCTATTAAGGCCGTGGCCTGCCCGCGGCCGATGCCTTTGGTTTCGCGCGTAATGCAAATAGAGCCGCCGCCGATGCCGACTTTTACAAAATCGGCCCCCGCCTCGGCCAAAAACAAAAAGCCGTCGCGGTCTACCACGTTGCCGGCGCCCACCTTTACCTTGTCGCCGTAGCGGGCGCGAATAAAGTCGATGGTTTGCTTTTGCCAGCAGGAGTAGCCTTCTGAAGAATCAATACACAGCACGTCCGCCCCGGCTTCTACCAGCGCGGGCACCCGCTTTTCATAGTCCAGCGTGTTAATGCCCGCCCCCACCATGTAGCTTTTGTTTTCGTCTAACAGCTCGTTGGGGTTTTCTTTGTGCTGGTCGTAGTCTTTGCGAAAGACAAAATATTTCAGCCGCCCCTCTTCGTCTACCAGCGGCAGAGAGTTGAGCTTATGCTCCCAAATAATGTCGTTGGCCTCTTTCAGCGAGGTAGTGGCGGGGGCGATAATGAGCTTCTCCAGCGGGGTCATAAAGGTCGAAACCGCCAAATCCTTCGGCATACGGCTGACGCGGTAATCGCGGCCGGTTACAATGCCAAGCAATTTTCCGCCGGCGGTGCCGTCGTGCGTTACGGCAATGGTAGAGTGGCCAAACTGCGCCACCAGCGCCAGTACGTCGGCCAGCGTATCGGTCGGCTTTACGTTGGAGTCGCTTACCACAAACCCGGCCTTGTAATTTTTTACCCGCGCCACCATGGCGGCCTCGTCTTCTACGCTTTGCGAGCCGTAAATAAAGGACAGCCCGCCTTCTCTGGCCAGCGCAATGGCAAGGGTATCGTCTGACACCGACTGCATAATGGCCGAGACGAGCGGAATGTTGAGAGAAATGGCGGGCGCTTCGCCCTTTTGGAACCGGGTAAGGGGGGTGGTAAGGTTCACGTTGGCAGGAATGCAATCGGGCGACGTATAGCCGGGAATCAGCAAATATTCGCTGAAGGTCCGGGAGGGTTCACTGTAATAATACGCCATAATCATTTCTCCTTTTATGGTTCGGCTGCGCCGTTTGGCTTATTTTAACACAGTTTCGGCGGGTTGTCCATGCCTGCGGCGAAAATTTTTTGCATTTCCACCCAAAAGGCTTGCGTTTGCCCTGCCGTATCATGTATAATAAAAGCATTCTGTACCTTTTATCAACAAAACAGGAGGCGTTTTGCCATGGCGATTCTGGTAACCGGCGGCTGCGGATTCATCGGCAGCCACACCTGCGTAGAGCTCGCCCGCGCCGGCTACGACCTGGTGGTGGCGGACAATTTTCACAACGCGAAAGAGGAGGTTTGCAACCGCATAGAGACCCTGACGGGGCGGCCGCTGCGGGTCTACCGCTGCGACGTGCGGGAAGAAGCGGCCCTTTGCCGCATTTTTGAAGAACAGACCATTGAGGCGGTCATTCACTTTGCCGGGTGGAAGGCGGTGGGGGAATCCACCCGCCTGCCGCTGGAGTATTACGACAACAACCTTTCCGGCACGGTAACCCTTTGCAAGGTCATGCAGCGCTACGGCTGCAAGCGGCTGGTGTTCAGCTCTTCCGCTACCGTGTATGGGGAAGAAAACCCCTCGCCCTTAACGGAGGACATGCCGGTGGGGCAGGTAGCCAACCCCTACGCCCGCACCAAGCTGTTTAACGAATGGGTGGTCAAAGACCTCTGCGCCGCCGACCCGACCTTTTGCGGCATTTTGCTGCGGTACTTTAACCCAATCGGCGCCCACCCCAGCGGCACCATGGGCGAGGACCCCAACGGCATTCCCAACAACCTAATGCCCTACATTACCGGGGTGGCGGTGGGCAAGCTGCCGAAGCTCATGGTATTCGGCAACGACTACCCCACGCCGGACGGTACCGGCATACGCGACTATATTCACGTGGTAGATTTAGCCCGCGGCCACGTGGCGGCGGTGCAGTACGCGCTCGCCCACACGGGGGCGGAGGTCATTAACCTCGGCACCGGCGTAGGCTACAGCGTGCTGGACGTGGTGCACGCCTTTGAAGAAGCCAACGACCTGGCCATTCCCTACGAAATCGCCCCCCGGCGGCCGGGCGACGTAACCATTTACTGTGCCGACCCCTCCAAAGCCGAGCGGCTGCTGGGCTGGCGGGCGGAATACGGCATTCATGACATGTGCCGCGACAGCTGGCGCTGGCAGAAAAATAACCCCAACGGTTACGAGGAATAAGCCGGACTGCGGAACATAACGGAGGCGCCGCCTTTTTGTGGGGGCGCCTCCCCCACACCCCCTCCGCCTTTTCGAGAAAAGGCGGCCGAAAAGCTTTCCTTCCCGCCTTTTGACAAAGGCGGGATGTTATATAGGCAAAAGGGAAGTTTTCGACCCACCTTTTCCAAAAAGGTGGGCGGGGGTCAAGGGGGCAGCGCCCCATTGTCGCAGCCCACAGGCTGCGAAATACTTTATGCGCCCATAAAGCGCAGGAGGGGCGCAAAAACAGTCCGGGGGACTGTTTTTGCGGAGGGGGACCCTCGCCGGGGGTCCCCCTAAAAGGCGCAGCCTTTTGGCAATAACCGCCGGAACGTACGGGCGGAACTTTTGCTTACAAAAGTTTCAACCAGTAGCGCAGCGAACGTCGCCCCCCGCAACCCCGCCATTTTACGACAAAGAAAAACCCGCGCCGGGCCAAAGGCCGGAGCGGGCTTTTCCTATTTCGTTTATGCGCGGCAGAGTTCCTCGGTGTCGCGGGCAATCATCAGTTCTTCGTTGGTGGGAATGACCAGCATTTTGACTTTGGCCTCGGGGGCGGAAATATCCACTTCCTTGCCGTTGCGCTTGGCGGCGGCGTTGACTTCTTCGTTCAGCTTTACGCCCAAAAACGCCAGCTTTTCGCCCACCCGGGTGCGGTACTGCGGGTTGTTTTCACCAATGCCGCCGGTGAAGATAACGGCGTCTACCCCGCCCATGGCGGCGGCATACCCGCCGATGTATTTGGTGAGCTGGTGGCAGAGCATGGATTCAATGAGCTGGCAGCGGGGGTCGCCGTTTTTGGCGCCCTGCTCAATGTCGCGGTTGTCGCTGGTTTTTTGCGAAACGCCCAAAATCCCCGACTTTTTGTTCATCATGGTATCAATCTCTTTGGGGGTCATGTGCTCTTTTTCCATGAGCAGGGGAATAATGGCGGGGTCAATGGAGCCGCAGCGGGTGCCCATCATAATGCCCTCCAGCGGGGTAAGGCCCATGGTGGTGTCAAAGCACTTGCCACCCTTTACCGCCGCAATAGAAGACCCGTTGCCGAGGTGGCAGGTAACGAGCTTTAATTCCTCCGGCGCTTTGCCGAGCATGGCCGCCGCCCGCCCGCTTACATAGCGGTGGGAAGTGCCGTGAAAGCCGTAGCGGCGAATTTTGTATTTCTCGTAGTATTCATAGGGCAGGGCGTAGAGGTATACGTAGTCCGGCATGGTCTGGTGGAAGCCGGTGTCGAACACCGCCACCTGCGGCACGCCGGGCATTAACTCCTCGCAGGCGCGAATGCCGGTTAAGTTGTGGGGGTTGTGCAGCGGGCCAAGCTCGCAGCATTCTTCAATGGCGGCAATGACCGAATCGTCTATCACAACCGAACCGGAGAATTTTTCGCCGCCGTGCAGCACCCGGTGGCCCACCGCCGCAATCTCTGCCAGCGAGCCGATGACCCCCTGCTCGGGAGAAGTGAGGGTGTCCAGCACCAGGCGAACGGCTTCTTCGTGGTTTTTCATTTCCACGTTGATTTTGTAGTCCTCCCGCCCCGGGGCCGACTGCTTAAAGTTGCCGCCTTCAATGCCAATGCGGTCGCACATGCCCTTGGCCATAACGCTTTCGTTTTGCATGTCGAACAGCTGATACTTAATAGAGGAGCTGCCGGCGTTGATAACCAGAATTTTCATGGATTTTACACCTGTCCTTTTCATACGATTTTACACCGCTTATAATAGCACGCCGCCGCCCGCCCTGTCAACCCTTTTTCTCGGGGGTGCGGCGGGGCGGGCGGGCGCGCCTTGCATTTTGCCGCCCGATGTGATACAATAAACCAGATAAACGACAAAAGAACCGAAAAATCGAGAGGGGTATGAAGATGAAACAATCCGTTCGGTGGGGTTTTCTTGCGCTGCTGGTGGCGCTGCCGGTGGCGGTAGAGCTGGGTATGCTGGCAGTGAACGGCCGCTCGGTGGTTCTGGTGCTGCGGGCGATGCAGCCCTTCCACGCCTTTAAACTGCATCTTTTTCTCGCGCTGCTGCCCATGCTCTGCTATGGGCTGCTGGCGCTCTCTGGCGGGGTTCGGCTTTATCGGGGCGAGAGTGCGAACGCTGCCTGGCTGCTGCGCACGGCGGCCGCGCTCTGCCTTGCGGTTTACTTAGTTTATTACGTCGCCGGTACGCTCAAGGGCGCGGCGGCGCTTTACCGGGCAAACGGCGGTTCGTTTGGGGCGGCCGTCACCGGCAGTGTAAATGCTGTCTTTTTGTTGCAGCTGGCGGCCTATCTGCTGGTATTCATCGCCTGCCTGCTGCCCGAGCAGGCGGGCTGCCGCCCCCTGCTTGCCGCCATTGGGCTGCTTTGCCTTGTGGCCCAAATGCTCTTGAACCCGGTGGCGACGGCGGTGCAAACCGGCGGGGTTCCCCTGCGGGCGCTGGCGCGGTCGCTGGTGGTTG
>CANQGN010000063.1 GCA_947623215.1 uncultured Clostridia bacterium | reverse complement strand
GGGCTTTCCCGCCTGCCTTACCGTTACGGCCGAAACGGCGGAGGGCGAAATTATGGCGGTCGCCCACCGGCGCTACCCCATTTACGGGGTGCAGTTTCACCCGGAGTCTGTTTTAACCCCGCAGGGGGTAGAAATATTACGCCAGTTTATTGCATTGTAAGGAGGAAGTTGGCATGATTCGCGAAGCTATTATTAAAATTGTAGTCAAACAGGACTTAACCTACGGCGAGGCCTACGACGTGATGTATGAAATTATGAACGGCGAGACCACCCCCACCCAAAACGCCGCCTTTTTGGCCGCGCTTTCTACCAAAAGCACCCGCGCCGAAACGGTAGAAGAAATTGCCGGCTGCGCCGCCGCCATGCGGGCGCACGCTTTGCGGGTGGAGCATAATCTGGATTTGTTTGAAATTGTAGGCACCGGCGGCGACGGGGCGCATACCTTTAACATTTCTACCACCAGCGCCTTTGTGGCGGCCGCCGGCGGCATGAAGGTGGCCAAGCACGGCAACCGGGCGGCTTCCTCTAACTGCGGCGCGGCCGATTGCTTAGAGGCGCTGGGGGCGAATATTGACCTTGCGCCGCAGCAATGCCTCGCCCTGCTGCAAGAGGTGGGCATGTGCTTTTTCTTCGCCCAAAAGTACCACGCCTCTATGAAGTACGTGGGCGCCATTCGCAAGGAGCTGGGCATTCGCACGGTTTTTAACATTTTGGGCCCGCTGGCCAACCCCGCCTCGCCCACCCGCCAGCTGCTTGGCGTGTACGACGTGTCGCTGGTAGAGCCGCTGGCCAAGGTGCTGGCGTCACTCGGCGTGCGGCGGGGCATGGTGGTGTACGGCGCCGACCGCATGGACGAATGCTCGGCCTCTGCCCCCACCACGGTGTGCGAGTTTACCGGCAACGAGCGCAAGCTCTATGAAATCACCCCCGAGTCGGTGGGGCTGACCCGCTGCAAAAAAGAAGATTTGGTGGGCGGCACGCCGGAAGAAAACGCCGCCATTACCCGGGCGGTGCTGGGGGGAAAATCCGGCCCGCAGCGTGAGGCGGTGCTGCTCAACGCCGGCGCCGCGCTCTATATTGGCGACAAGGCCCCCAGCATAAAAGAGGGCGCGTCGCTGGCCGCCCGGTTAATCGACTCCGGCAGGGCGCTGGCGGTGTGCGACGATTTTGTGGCCGCCACCCACCGGGTGTAACGCAGTATGGAGACGATTTTGCAACAACTCGCCGACCACGCCCGGCTTCGGGTGGCAGAAGCGGCGCGGCTTCGCCCCAAGGCGGCGCTGGCCGAGCAGGCCCGCGCCCTGCCGCGGGGGGACTTTCCCTTTTTGCGGGCGCTGCAAAAGCCGGGGCTTTCCTTTATTTGCGAGTGCAAAAAGGCATCCCCCTCGAAAGGGGTCATCGCCCCAGACTTTCAGCCGGTAGAAATTGCGCGGGCATACGAGGCGGCGGGGGCGGACTGTATTTCGGTTTTAACCGAACCGAAGTGGTTTTTGGGGCGAGACGAATATTTAAAAGACGTCGCCCGCGCGGTGAATTTGCCCTGCCTGCGCAAGGACTTTGTGGTAGACGACGCCATGATTTTAGAAGCCAAGCTGCTGGGGGCGGCGGCCGTGTTGCTCATCGTCTCGCTGCTCAGCGACGAGCAGCTGTGCGAGTACGCGGCGCTTTGCGACGAGCTGGGGCTTTCTGCCTTAACCGAAGTGCACACCGAGCGAGAAGTACAGCGGGCGCTCGCCGCCGGGGCAAACATCATTGGGGTAAACAACCGCAATTTGCATGATTTTTCGGTAGACGGCCAAACCGCTGAGCGCCTGCGGGCGCTGGTGCCCCCCGGGGTGGCGTTTGTAGCCGAAAGCGGCATGGCAACCCCGGCAGACGCGGCGGCGGCCGCCGCCTATGGGGCAGACGCCGTGCTGGTAGGCGAGGCCCTCATGCGGGCGAGCGACCGGGCGGCGGTGCTGCGGGCCTTTCGGGAGGGCGCGGTATGCGGGTAAAGTTTTGCGGCCTTTGCCGCGAAGAAGATGTAGACTACGCCAACCGCCTGCGGCCGGACTACGTAGGCTTTGTGTTTGCCCCCGGCCGCCGCCGCACCCTGACCCCCAACGCGGCGGCGGCGCTGCGGGAGAAACTTGCCCCCGGCATTGTGCCGGTGGGGGTGTTTGTAAACCAGCCGCCGGAAGAAGAGGCTGCTTTGGTGCGGCAGGGGGTGATAGAGGTGGTGCAGCTGCACGGGAACGAACCGCCGGAGGCCCTGCGGCGGCTGCGCACCCTTACCCCCGCCCCGGTGTGGCAGGCCTTTGCCATGGCGGGGGAGGAAGCCGTTGCCGCCGCCATGGAAAGCGAGGCCGAGCTGGTGCTGCTGGACGGCCAAAAGGCCGGTTCGGGGCAGCCCTTTCACTGGCAGCGGTTGCTGCCGGGCGTGCGCCGCCCCTATTTGCTCGCAGGGGGGCTGACCCCCCGCACGGTGGGGGAGGCCGTTCGCACTTACCACCCCTATGGGGTAGACGTGAGCAGCGGGATAGAGACGGATGGACGCAAAGATTTTGAAAAAATGAAAGCCTTTCTGGAGGCTGTAAAACAGGCAGGAGGAAGCCGCAATGCAACCTGAAAAGGGCCGCTTTGGCAGCCACGGCGGGCAGTTTATACCCGAAACCCTTATGAACGCCGTGCAGCAGTTAGAGGCGGCGTATGAATCTTACAAAAACGACCCGGCTTTTGTACGGGAGCTGACCGAGCTGCTGCAAAACTACGCCGGTCGGCCCTCGCCGCTCTATTTTGCCGAGCGGCTGACCCGCCGCCTTGGCGGGGCGAAAATATACTTAAAGCGCGAAGACTTAAACCACACCGGGTCGCACAAAATCAACAACGTGCTGGGGCAGGCATTGCTTGCCAAAAAAATGGGCAAAACCCGCCTGATAGCCGAAACCGGAGCCGGGCAGCACGGCGTTGCCACCGCCACCGCCGCCGCCTACATGGGCATGGAGTGCGTGGTGTTTATGGGCGAAGTAGACGCCCGCCGGCAGGCGCTGAACGTATACCGCATGAAGCTGCTGGGGGCAACGGTGGTGCCGGTTACCACCGGCACCGCCACGCTGAAAGACGCCGTTTCAGAAGCCATGCGCGAGTGGACCCGCCGCATAGACGACACCCACTACTGCCTTGGTTCGGTTATGGGCCCCCACCCCTTCCCCATGATGGTGCGGGACTTTCAGGCGGTGATTTCGGCCGAAATCCGCGAACAGGCGCTCGCGGCGGAGGGTCGCCTGCCGGACGTAGTGCTGGCCTGCGTGGGGGGCGGTTCCAACGCCATGGGCAGCTTTTACCATTTTATAGAAGAGCCCTCCGTTCGCCTGATCGGCTGCGAGGCGGCCGGGCGGGGGATAGACGCGCCCGAGACCGCCGCCACCGTAAACACCGGCCGCCCCGGCATTTTTCACGGCATGAAGTCCTACTTTTGCCAGGACGAATTCGGCCAAATTGCGCCGGTTTACTCTATTTCCGCCGGGCTGGACTACCCCGGCGTGGGGCCGGAGCACGCCTATTTGCACGATATTGGCCGGGCGGAGTATGTGCCGGTGACCGACGACGAGGCGGTAGAGGCCTTTGAACTGCTTTCGCGCGTAGAGGGCATTATTCCGGCTATCGAATCGGCCCACGCCGTGGCCTACGCCCTGCGGCTGGCGCCCACCCTGCCGCCGGAAAATGTGATGGTAGTCACTCTCTCCGGCAGGGGAGACAAAGACTGCGCGGCCATTGCCCGCTACCGGGGGGAGGATATTGATGAGTAGACTAAGCGACGCTTTTACCGGCGGCAAGGCCTTTGTGGCCTTTGTAACCTGCGGCGACCCGGACCTTGAGACCACCCGCCGGGTGGTGCTGGCGGCGGCCGAAAACGGCGCCGACGTGGTAGAGCTGGGCATTCCCTTCTCTGACCCCACGGCAGAGGGGCCGGTGATTCAGGCGGCCAACGCCCGGGCGCTGGCGGGCGGCGTTACCACCGAGCGGATTTTGGAGCTGGCCTCCCAGCTGCGGCGGCAAACGCCGGTGCCGCTGGTGTTTATGACCTACGCCAACGTGGTGTATTCTTACGGCTGCGACCGCTTTATGAGCCGCTCTTCGGCGGCGGGGGTAGACGGCGTGATTTTGCCGGACGTACCCTTTGAAGAAAAGCAGGAATTCGCCCCCGCCGCCCGGCGGTACGGGGTGCCGCTTATTTCCCTTGTGGCGCCGACTTCCGGCGAGCGGGCGGCGGCCATTGCGAAAGAGGCAGAGGGCTTTTTGTACGTTGTATCCAGCCTTGGCGTTACGGGCGAGCGCAAAACCATTGCTACGGATTTGTCGCCCTTAATGGCGACCATTCGCCGTAATACCGCGCTGCCCTGCGCCGTTGGGTTCGGCATTTCTACCCCCGAACAGGCGGCGGCCATGGGGCGGCTGGCAGACGGCGTAATTGTCGGTTCGGCCATTGTGCGGCTGGTAGAGCAGTACGGCAAAGACGCCCCGGCGGCGGTGGGCGACTACGTAAAAGCCATGAAGCAGGCGCTGCTCGCCTGAATGGCTGCCAAACAAACAACCGGGCGGTTGGGACTTTTCCCAACTACCCGGTTTTTGTTAGCTTTTTGTGTTAGAGCGTTTCTGCAATTTCGCGCACCAGCGCTTCGGTTTTTTCCCACCCAATGCAGGGGTCGGTAATGGACTTGCCGTACACGCCGCCGTCTACCGGCTGGCAGCCGTCTTCCAAATAGCTTTCTATCATAACCCCTTTCACTATGCCGCGCAGGGTGGGGTTGTAGCGGCAGCTGTGCAGTACCTCTTTGGTAATGCGAATTTGCTCAAAGGGATGTTTGCCGGAGTTGGCGTGGTTGGCGTCTACCACCACGCCGGGGTTTTGCAACCCGGCTTTCTGGTATTCCTCATACAAATAGAGCAAATCTTCGTAGTGGTAGTTGGGCAGGCTTTGGCCGTGCTTGTTTACGTACCCCCGCAAAATGGCGTGGGCCAGCGGGTTGCCCTTGCTCGTTACCTCCCACCCACGGTACAAAAAGGTGTGCGAGTGCTGGGCGGCCACCAGCGAGTTCATGAGCACCGGAATATTGCCGCTGGTGGGGTTTTTCATGCCCACGGGAATGTCCAGTCCGCTGGCGGTCAGCCGGTGCTGCTGGTTTTCTACCGAGCGGGCGCCCACCGCCACGTAAGAGAGCAAGTCGGAAAGATAGCGGTGATTGTCGGGGTAAAGCATTTCATCGGCGCAGCTGAAGCCGGTTTCGGCCAGCGCCCGCATGTGCAGCTTGCGAATGGCCACCACGCCTTTGAGCAAATCCGGCCGCTCGTTGGGGTTGGGCTGGTGCAGCATTCCCTTGTAGCCCTCGCCGGTGGTGCGGGGCTTGTTGGTGTAGAGCCGGGGGACCATTACAATTTTGTCTGCCACCTCGTCTTGCAGGCGGCGTAGGCGGTCCATATAGTCCAGCACGGCGGCCTCGTTATCGGCCGAGCAGGGGCCGATGACCAGCAGCAGCTTGTTGCTTTCCCCCCGAAAAATGGCTTGAATGGCTTCGTCGTTCTTTTGCTTTTGGGCAGCCATTTCGGGTGTTACAGGGTAGCGTTCTTTTATTTCTTTTGGAATGGGCAGTTTGCGGGTGAATTCCATATTCATCTGGGCGGCCTCCTTACTGGTTTTTGTCGCCGGGGCGGTTAAAGAGCTTGCGGCGTTTGGCGGCCAGCTGCATCATTTGCCGCATTCCCTCGCGGTCGCCGGCGGCGACCAAATCCTTCAACCGCTCAAATTCGTCTATAAATCGCTGCATATTGTGCAGCAGGGGGTCGCGGTTCATGAGAAAAAGCTCGCTCCACATTTCGTCGTTAATTTGGGCAATGCGGGTTAAATCGCGAAACGAGTCGCCGGTGTAGTCGACCAAATGCTCGCACTCGGTGCAGGTCATTAAGCTCACGGCAATGCAGTGGGTCAGCTGCGAGACAAAGCCAATCATATCGTCGTGCTCTTCGGGTGACAGGCAGCTGATGCGGGCAAACCCCAGCTCCTCGCCCAGCTCCCGGCAGGTGGCTATGGCCTCCGGCGTGTTGCGCTCGGTTGGGGTAATAATGTAATTAGCGTTTTGAAAAATAGCGGCGTCGGCGTTTTGCACGCCGCACACCTCTTTGCCCGCCATGGGGTGGGCGGCAATAAATTCGAGGTCGGGCCGCAGCATGTCTTGAATGGCGTAAACGGTGCTGCCTTTTACGCCGGTTACGTCGGTGAGCAACGCGCCGGGGCGGAGCAGGTGCTGGTTGGCTTGCAGCCACTGCAGCAGCGTGTGGGGGTAGAGCGAAAAGACCACCAGCTCTGCCTTTTGCAGCAGTTCGGGGTCGGGAAAAGCCGCCCCGGCGGCAATAAAGCCCCGCTGCAGGGCGTAGTCTACCGAGCTTTGGGAGCGGGTAACGGCCGAAACGGTGTAGCCCCGGCGGGTAAGGGCCTCGGCATAGCTGCCGCCAATCAGTCCCAGGCCGACGATTACAATATGCGTATCCTGATTTTTGTTGAGTTTCATTCGGTTTCTTCCTTCCAGACAATGCCGAGCGACGAGAGAACGGAAAAATAGTCGGGGTAGCTTTTGGCGACCGCCTCTGCCCCTTCTATTACCCCGCCGGTGCGGGTGCACAGGGTGGCCAGCGCCATAACAATGCGGTGGTCGCCGTGCGCGCATAGCGGCAGGGCAGGGGGGGTGAGCTGAGCGGGGGGAACCACCACCCGGTCGTCCTCCACCAGCAGCGCAACGCCAAATTTCGCCAGTTCCGCCGCCATGGCGGCGGCGCGGTCGCTTTCTTTTATTTTCAGCCGGGCGGTGTGGGTGAATTCCGCCCCGTGGCAGGCGGCGGCCAGCGCCATGTAAATAGGCCCCAAGTCTGGGCAGTCTGCCAGCGAAAGGCGGCAAAAGCCGTTTTGCAGCGCCGCAAAGCCTTCTTTATAAACCCGGTCGCCCTGCAAGCTGGCGGGGTTCAGCCCGGTTACGCACACGTTGCCCCCCAGCACCCCCAGCGCCTCTAAAAAGGCGGCGTTGGAGTAGTCGCCCTCTACCGTGGCGTCGGCCGGGCGGTAACAGCCGGCCGGCAGGGCGATGGTGCGCTCGTCTTCAAAGCGGGCGGTCAGGCCAAAGTGGGCCATGGCCTGCAAGGTTAGGTCTATATACGGGCGGCTTTGTACCTCGCCGGTTAAGTGCAGCCTCGAGGGGCGGCCGGTGAGCGGTAAGGCCAGTAGCAACCCGGTAATAAACTGGCTGCTCACGTCCCCCGGCAGGGTGAAGTCGCCCCCCTGCAGCGGGCCGCACAGCTGCACGCCCGCGTCACTTACCGCAAAGGGCAGCCCCTGCCCGCGGCAAAGGTCGGCATACACCGTTTGGGGGCGGTGGAGCAGTCGGCCGCAGCCGGTAAGGGTGCAGGGGGCGGCAGCGAGCAAACAAAGGGGAATCATAAAGCGCAGGGTACTGCCGCTTTCTCGGCAAGGCAGCAGGGCACCGGCCGGGCGCAGTCGGGGGTCGGCGCCGGTAACCGTCGCCTCGCCCCCGTTTAGGGTAACGGTGGCCCCGAGCGCCCGCAGGCAGTCAATGGTGGCGGCCACGTCTTCTGAAAGGGCAAGGCCGGTAATGCGGCTTTGGCCCTTGGCCAGCCCGGCGGCAATGAGCAGCCGGTGGGCCATGCTTTTAGAAGGGGGCGCCGCCGCCCGCCCGGCGGCAAGGCCGGGGTAAATGTGCACCTTCATGCGGGGGCTTCCCCCTTATTTCCATGCTCCAGCAGGCGGTCAATCGCCCGCAGGTAGCCCGCCGTGCCCAGCCCCGAAATGGTGGCAATACAGGCCGGGCGAATGTAACTCACCTGCCGAAACTCCTCGCGTTCGTCTACTTTAGAAATATGTACCTCCACCGCCGGTAAGCGAACGGCTTTCAGCGCGTCCAGCAGGGCAATGCTGGTGTGGGTGTAGGCCCCGGGGTTGAGCACCATGCCGTCTAGCCCGTCAAAATAGGCGGCGTGAATGGCGTCTACCAGCGCCCCCTCGTGGTTCGACTGTACAAAGCGAGGTTCTACCCCTTTTTCTCTCGCGTAGGCGCGAATGGTCTCTACCAG
>CANQGN010000062.1 GCA_947623215.1 uncultured Clostridia bacterium | reverse complement strand
GAGCGCCCGTCGATGACTGCTAGGCGTGCGCTTGCAGCCATACTTTGTGTATGGCAAAAGCGGGGGGCGAAGCAGGCGCGGCGGGCACTCCCCCAAAAACACGTTGTACCCTGATTGTATTGCCTAGGGTTTGTGCGGGTTTTCTTTAGCGCGGCAGCTCTATGACCGGCTGTTCGGCCGGGCGGTAGAGCACAAAGCGCGACCCGATTACCTGCACCACCTGCGCCCCCACCGCCGCCGCAATGGCGTCTGCCGCCTCCCGCGCGGAGCAGGGGCTGTTTTCCAGCACGCGCAGTTTAATCAGCTCCCGCACGGCCAGCGTTTCATCTACCTGGCGCACAAGCTGGTCGCCCACCCCCTGCCGGCCGATTTGAAAAATCGCTTCCAGCGGGTTGGCTTTGGCGCGCAGCGCGGCGCGTTGTTTTCCGGTTAACGTCACAGCAATCCCTCATTTAATCAAATTTCGCCAGCCCATTGTACCACACCGCCGGGCGGATTGCAAGGCCGGGCGAGGAAGGAAAGAAAAGGAGCGACAGAATGCAGCAAATTTTTACAGCCGCCGTGGGGGAGCAGCGCATGGATTCTCCCCTCGGCCCCCTTTCGGTCGGCCAGCGGGGGGAGGGGCTGGGGTGGATTTTGCCCCTGCCCGAAAACCGGGCCGCTTTTACAAGCCTTGCCCCCACCCCGTTCACAGCGCGTGCCTGCCGCGAACTTATGGCCTATTTCGCCGGGCGGCGGCAGAGGTTTGACCTGCCCTGCAACCCTGCTGGCAGCGACTTTGACCGCCGGGTTTGGCAGGCGCTCGCCAAGGTGCCCTTTGGCGAGCGGGTTACCTACGGCGCCCTTGCCGCCGCGCTGGGGCAGCCCACGGCCGCCCGGGCGGTGGGCGGCGCGGTGGGGCGCAACCCGCTGCTGGTGGTCTGCCCCTGCCACCGGGTGGTGGCAAAAAGCGGGCTGGGCGGCTTTTCGGCCGGGCTGTGGCGCAAGCGCTGGCTGCTGCGCCACGAGGGGTCGCTTTAGGTGAGGGGCGGCGTGTGTTCGCCTCCCCTTATTTTTCGTTTTGTCGGTGGCAGCGCCCCGCCATGGGGCAGCCGCCGCAGCCCCCGCCGCAGGCGTTTTGCCCATTTTTTTTGCCTTTGCGCAGCGACCACACCGCCGCCGCTACCGCCAGCGCCACCGCCAGCAGTACCAGCGCCGTGCCGACGTATGGCAGCCAGTTGCTCATCCTACCGCCCCCTTTGGTATCTTTTTACCGGTTAGCCTTCGCTAACCCTATAGACAGTATACACCCCGCCGGGCGTTTTGTCAAGCGGGGTTTTCGTTTTAAGCTGGTTTTGCCTATTCTTCTTTTTTGGGTTGTTCGTCTTTTTGGGCAGGTAAGGTAAGGGCGCGAATGAGCAGCGCCCCTACGCCGTTTGCCAGCGAAACGGCCAGCAAAAACACGGCCGCCCGCGCCGCCTGCGGCAGCGAGGTAACCCCCAAAAAGCAGTAGTTCATATCGGCAATGCTGTGCTCAAACCCGCACAAAATAAAGGTTGCCACGCAAAGCACCAGCCCGGCCACGCCGCTGGCGGTGTGGGGGTGGCGGTTAAAATGGTCGACCGCTAAGTACATTAACATGCCGCACAAGGCCGAAAGCAGCACCACCGCTATGGGAGAGAGCGCCAGCTTTTTTTCTACCAGCGGGGCGGCGGCGGCCGCCAGAGCGGGGTTACTCACCCGCACGGCCAGCGAAGTGACGCCGCTGCCCACCAGATTGCCCAGCCAAATCACGGCGCAGTTGGGGGAGTTGCGGGTGGCCAGCACGTAGCCGATTTTGCCGGTAAAGAGCCCCATGCCGAAGGAGCAAATGCAAAACAGCCCGACCGAAAAAAGCAGGGCGCCCACCACGCGGTTTTCGCACGAAAGATACACGGCGGCGCCAATGCCAATCATCATGCCGCCGGCCACCGATTTTTTAAACCATTCCACAACTTGTTCCTCCGGTTTTGTTTTTTCCCTTGTTCCGTTCGGGTCAGGCGAGTTTACATTCCGCCCCGCCGACTGCGCGAACGTGCAGCTGCCTACAGCTGCCGGGGCCAAACAGCGCCTCCATACCCGCGCGGTAGGCGGGGTAGGCGGCGGTGGGCACCAGCCCCAGCAGCGCTCCGCCAAAACCGCCGCCGTGGGGGCGAAAGCCGCCCGCCGGGCAAAGGGCGCGGCTGCGGTAAAGGGCCAGCCCCAAACCGTCTGCCGCCGGGTTTTGGGGGTTGGTGACGTTTTGCAGCCAGCGGTGCGACCCTTCGGCAGAGGCAGCAAGCAGCGCGGGCAGGCGCTCTACTTCCCCCTCTTGCAGCGCGGCGGCAACGGCGTGCACCCGCTCTACTTCGTCAAAATAATTGAGCGCCCGCAGCAGGGCGCGGTCGCCGCAAAGCTCCCGCAATGTTGGCAGGCGGGCGAGCAGCTGTTCTTTGGTGCAAAAGGCCAGCGCCGGCTGCCCCAGCGCCGCCGCCACGGCGTGCATTTCGGCCGGAATGGCGGCGTATAAATCCGTCGCCCCGGCGTGGCTGTCGCCGGTCAGCAGGGCGCACAGGGTGTAGCCCGCCTGCTCTAAGGGCAGCGGCAGCGCCCGGCATTCGGGCGATTCGGGGTTTGCAAAGTCCATAAACGAAACTCCGCCCCGGCAAGAGGCCAGCTGGTCCATTAGCCCGCAGGGCTTGCCGTAGCAGTGGTTCTCTGCCCACTGCCCGGCCAGCGCCTTTTGCAGCGGGGGGAGCGACCTTTTGCCGTAAAGCTCGTCTAACATGGTGGCCACCAGATTTTCAAAGGCGGCGGAAGACGAAAACCCCGCCCCCGCCGGCAGGGTAGAGTGGGTAACGCAGTCAAACCCGCCGGGCGCGACCCCAAGCCGGCGCAGCGCGCTCGCTACACCGTACACCAGCGCTTCCGAGCTGCCGGGCGGCGGGCACTCGCCCGCGAGCGACAGTCGGCAGGGGGCAAACCCGTCGGAGAGAATGGTTACCCGATCGTCCGACCGGGCGGAGGCGACGGCCAAAATATCGTTTTTTACGGCCAGCGCGACCACGCAGCCCTGCTGGTGGTCGGTGTGGTTGCCGCAAAGCTCCGCCCGCCCGGGGGCGGAAAACACCCGCCAGTCGCCCGCCGTGCCAAAGGCGGCCTCGTACCGGGCGAGCAAATCGGCCAGCCGGGCGGGGTTGGCCTCACCGCTCCAGGCGGCCAAGGTTTCGGTCACCTGCGGTGTTGTCAGCGCCTCGCGCCAGCGGCGGCCGGTCACAGCTTGCCGCCTTTTTGCTTGCCCCCAAAGGTGGCGGTAGCCAGCAGGTTGGTATCGTAACTCAGCTGTAGCTGCTCCCGCTCTCTCGCCCCCCGGCGGGCTAGTTCAATCAAATCGTTCAGCAGCTCAGCGTAGGGCTTGCCCGCCGCCTCCCACAGGTAAAAGGCCAGCGACCCGGGAATGGTGTTAATTTCGTTTACGTACACGCGGTCCTCGTCGGCAGCGTCTACCAAAAAGTCAATGCGCGCCACCCCCCGGCAGCCGAGCGCGGCAAACACCCGGCAGGCAAGGGTGGTAATTTCATCCCGCTTTTCGTCGGTCAGCGGCGCGGGAATCAGCCGCGAAAGGCTGGCCATGCCGCTTTGTTTGGTTTTGCCGCCCCCCCGCTGGTATTTGTCGGTGTAAGACAATATTTCGTCGGTCATCACCGGCTGCTCGCCGGCGGAGGCTTCGCAACTTACCGGGTCGCCCAGCACCGCGCAGTTGATTTCTTTTAGCGCCGTTACCGCTTTTTCTACCAGCAGCTTGGGGGCAAACCCGGCCGCCTCGCGCACCGCCCGCAGCAGCGCATCGCGCCCCTCTGCCTTGGCAATGCCCACGCTGCTGCCCAAATTGGCGGGCTTTACAATGACGGGGTAGCCGAGCTTTTCTTCTATTTCCGCCACATAGCGGGCCTCGTCTTTGGCAAAATCGCGGGCGTAAAACCACACCTCCGGCAGCACCGGCAGGCCGTTTTCGCGCATAATCTGCTTAAAAAATACTTTGTCCATGCCGGCGGCGGAGGCCGCCACGCCGCACCCGGCGTAGGGCAGGCCCAGCACCTCAAAAAAGCCTTGCAATGAGCCGTCTTCGCAGTTGGTGCCGTGCACCACCGGCAGGGCTAAATCAATGCGCACTTCCTCCGGTCGGCGAAAGCGCCCGGCGGTCAGGGTGCGCATCGTCACGCCCGAACGCTCGCGCACAAAGGTAACCGGGCGGCAGCGGGCCAGCAGCGCGGGAATGTCGCGGTAAGCCTCTATTTGCTTTAAGGCCTCGCCGGTGTAAAAGCCGCCGGTTTTGGGCATATAAACGGGAATCACCCGCCCCGCCTCGGCGGGCAGGGCGTGCATGGCCTGCACGGCCGAAATAACCGACACCTCGTGCTCTACCGAAGCGCCGCCGAAAAATACCGCAAGGTTGCGTTCCATTTCCCTATTCCGTCCTTTCTGCAAACGGAGATTTTTGTATTTAATACAGATAATTGTCTGGTAAATCGTTTTCGAGCAGCAGCACGCAGTCGGGCGAAAGCAGCGGTTCTACCAGCGCCATGGCCTCGCGAAAAGAGGCCGCCACCTGCAACCGCTCGGGCGGAAAGCCGCTTTGCAGCACCCCTTCGGCAATGGGGCGGCTGCGGCGGGGGCCCACCAGCACAATGTGGTCGCAGTTTTGCCCGGCGCATTCGCCCAGCGCCCGGTTGCAGCGCTCTTCCTCTTCGCCCAGCTCTACTAAGCCGGGGGTTATCAGCACGCGGGTTTTGCCGGTAAAGCCGCCCAGCACCCGCACCGCCTCCAGGCTGCCTTCCGGGTTGGCGTTGTAGGCGTCGTCCAGCAGCAGGGCGCCTTTTTGGTAAGGCTTGCTCTCCAGCCGGTGGGGGGTGGGGGTAAGGGAGGCCACGGCAAACTGAATGTCGGCTGCCGGTACGCCGTAGGCGACGGCTACGGCCACGGCGGCGGCGATGTCGCTTACCGCGTGGCGGCCGAGCAGCCGGGTGTGCAGGGGAATGACTTCATTCGCTACCCTTACGGTAAACTCCGCCCCGGCGGGGCCGTAGCGCACGTCGGTTACCCGCACCGTCGCTTTTGGCGACTCGCCGTAGAGTACCGCCCCGGCGGGGGGCTGCTCGGCAATGGCGGGGTTGTCTGCATTGCAAAAGAGCCGCCCCCCGGCTTTTGCTACCGCCTCGGCCAGCTCGTACTTGGTGCTGCGCACCGCCTCCAGCGAACCGAAGGTATCTAAATGCTGGGGGCCGACGGCGGTAATGACCCCGTCGCGCGGGGCAACAATGCGGCAGATTTCGCGAATATCCCCCCGCTGTTTGGCCCCCATTTCTACTACAAAAATCTCGCTGTCGGGCTTCATGCGCTCCCGCACGGTGCGCACCACCCCCATGGGGGTGTTGTAGCTTTCGGGCGTTACGGTTACGCTGTAGCGCTCGCTGAGCAGCCGGGCGAGAATAAACTTGGTGGTGGTTTTGCCGTAGCTGCCGGTTACGCCAATTACCGTAAGGCCCGGCATTGCCTTTAACATGCGCTTGGCGTCGTGAATATACCAGCCGCGCAGGGCGGCCTCTACCGGGGCGCAAAGCCACAGCGCCGCTACGGCCAGCGCGGGGGTAAAGGCGGCAAAGCAAAGCGCCGCCGCCACGCCCGCCGCCCCGGCGGGGCCGGGCAGGGCGGCGAGCGCGGTGCTGGCCGCCGCCAGCAAACCCGCCGCGCCAAACTGGCGGCGTACCCGGGCGGTCACCGCCAGGGGCTTTACCGCCCCCTTTTGCTCTGCCCGGTTATAGCCCGCCCGCACGGCGGCCATACCGGCCGCCAAAAAGGGAAAAGCCGGGGGCAAAAACCGCCACAGCAGCGCCGCCGCCGCGGCAAAAAGGGCGGCCGCGCCTACCCGCGCGCCGCCGGCGGTTTTGCCAAAGGCCGCATACCGGCGCAGCCGGTAAGAATTTTGCTGCAGCATGTGCAAGCACCGCCGCAGACCGGCAAAATTGCCCGCCCACAGCAGCAGGGTACCCGCAAACTGCCAGCCGTTCATTGTGCGGCCTCCTTTGCGCCAGAAAGTAAAAAGCTGTCTAAAATCGCCGTCACCCGGGCGGGCTGCTCGGCAAAAGCCCAATGCCCCGCCCCGGGAATCACGCACAAGCCCGCGTCCGGAATGGCCTGCTCCATGATTTTTGCGTCCGAAACCGGCGTGGCGGTATCGTGCTCGCCATATATCAGCAGCGTGGGGGCGGCAATGGTCGGCAGCAGGGGCGACAAATCCTCTTCTACCACCCGCACCAGCGTTTGGCGCAGCACGGGGGGCGCGGCGTTGTAGTCGGCCGAGCCGAACTGGCGGCGCAGCCCCTCCAGCAGGCCCTCGCAGGCATTTTTCCACAGCGGGCGGGTAAGCCACCAGCGGGCGATTTTAAAGCAGCGGGTGCGAAGTCTTTTAGTAAAAGACGGGCGGCGGCGAATGCCGGCGGCGTCTAACAGTACAATTTTGGGGGGTGTAAGGCGGCCGGTGCCGCAGAGCTTTAAGATGACCCGCCCGCCGAAGGAATGACCCACCAGCACCGGGTTTTGCAGCCCCAAAGCGCCCACTACCCCCAGCGTAAGGCGGGCGTAATCTTCTACCGACCAGGGGGCGGGCGGCGGGTCGCTTTTGCCAAACCCGGGAAAATCCAGCGCCGTTACGCGGTAATAGGGGGCAAAGTGCTCGGCCAAAAAGCGCATACTTTCCAGCGAAGCCCCCCAGCCGTGCAGCAGCAGCAAATCCGGGCCCGCCCCCCATTGCTGTGCGTTTACCGTTTGACCATCGACCGTTACCGTCATCTCACCGCTCCTGTTCCTACTGTTCCGTTTGCAGCTGGCCCAAGCTGGCCGCTTTTAAGTAGGCGTTTATAAATCCGTCCAACGCGCCGTCCATCACGGCGCCGATGTTGCCGGTTTCGTAGCCCGTTCGGTGGTCTTTTACCATGGTGTAGGGCATAAACACGTAAGAGCGTATTTGGCTGCCCCAGCCGATTTCTTTTTGCACGCCCTTAATGTCTTCTATTTTTTCCAAGTGCTCCCGCTCTTTAATTTCTATGAGCTTGGATTTGAGCATGCGCATGGCCATTTCGCGGTTTTGGTGCTGGCTGCGCTCGTTTTGGCAAGAGACCACAATGCCGGTGGGCAGGTGGGTAATGCGAATGGCCGATTCGGTTTTGTTAATGTGCTGGCCCCCCGCCCCGCTGGAGCGGTAGGTGTCTACCTTTAAATCCTCGTCGCGAATTTCTACCTCTATGCTGTCGCTGATTTCGGGCATGACCTCCAGCGAGGCGAAGGAGGTGTGGCGGCGACCGCTGCTGTCAAACGGAGAAACCCGCACCAGCCGGTGTACCCCGGCCTCTGACTTTAAATAGCCGTAGGCGTTTTTGCCCTCTATCAGCATCACGGCGCTTTTCAGCCCGGCTTCTTCACCATCTAAATAATCCAGCGTTTTGGCCTTAAACCCGTGGGAGTCGGCAAAATGGGCGTACATGCGAAAGAGCATTTGGGCCCAGTCCTGCGCCTCGGTACCGCCCGCCCCGGCGTGAAAGGTTAAAATGGCGTTGTTGTCGTCATACTCGCCCGAAAGCAGCGTTTCCAGCCGCATGTTCTCCATGGTTTGCAGCAGGGCGTCTACCCCTTCGGTTACCTCGGGCAACAGGCTTTCGTCGCCCTCTTCGTCGGCCATTTCTATCAGGGTCAGGGCGTCGTCGTAATCGGCGGTCAGCTTTTCGTAAGCCTGCACCCGGTTTTTTAACCGGCTGATGGTTTGCAGTACCTGCTGCGAGGCCGCAAGGTCGTTCCAAAAGCCCTCGGCGGCCGTTTGTTCCTCTAACCGGGCAATTTCTTCCCGCGCGCCGGCAATGCCCAGCGCCTCGCCCAAATCGTCCAGTTCCTCCCGCGCGCCGGTTAAGCGCAGCCGTTGTTCTTCAAATTGCAGCATTGCGTTTTTCGTCCTCTCTTGCCGGTAAAACCCCGCCGAATCAGTGCTTAGGCAATGCAATCAGGGTACAATGCGCCTGACGCGGCGCGATTTTCCGATAGGCTTTGTTGTCGGCCTTGCAATATGCCCATATTCCTGCGGCCTGCCGCCTTGCAAAGTCAAAAAATCGCACACGCGGCAGGTCGAAGATTTTTGGGGAGAGCGCCCGTCGATGACTGCTAGGCGTGCGCTTGCAGCCATACTTTGTGTA
>CANQGN010000061.1 GCA_947623215.1 uncultured Clostridia bacterium | reverse complement strand
CCGCGCCCTCGGTTAAAAAGCGGTGGCGCACCCCGGCGCGTACCACCACCGCCCGCCCGGGGGGCAGCACTACGCGCTCATTCGGCAGCTCCAGCGTAAGGCTGCCCGCTGCCGCCGCCACCACTTCGGCAAAAAAGTGGCTGTGCCATTCTCCCCGGTAGCCCGGGTCGGTGGTTAAATAGCCCAGCAGCTCCGGCCGAATGGCCTCGCTCATTTCTACCTGCGTTCGCTGCACTGTCACCGCCTCCTTTTTTCCATTAGTATACCACTTGCCCGAAGCAAAAGGCAAGAGCGGGGCCCCATACCGGCGGGGTTTTTATAACTTTTGGGCGGATTTTTGCAAGACAACCCCGCCTGCTTCGTGGTACAATGCCTTTGTAGCACGAATCCCCCTAACAAGAACAGAAAGAAGGAACCGGCATGAAGAATTATTTATTTGCCAAGTTTTATCAGTCGCTTACCGCAGAAGAGCTGATGACCCTTTGCCGCACCATGGGGTTAGACGGCCCCACCGCCATGATTCGCGAGGGCTACTGGACGCCGGAGGACAAGTTAGAAGCCACCCTGCCCGCCTTTGTAAAGCTGGCCGAGGCGCATGGGCTCACGGTCGCTTACGCCGACACTCCCTTTGCCATGGGGCGGCTGCCGGAAATGGACAAAGAGCTCTCGCTGCTGGCGGAGTGCGGCATTCGGCTTTTTCGGGTGCAGTATTTGCCCAAGTCCGCCCTGCCCGCGCGGGAGCTGGCCGGTGCGCTCGCCCGGCTGGCGGAGACGGCGGCAAAGGCCGCCGAAAAGCACGGCCTGCGGGCGGTCATACAGCTGCACGGCTTTATGTACCCCCACAACGCCACCGCCGTTTGGCCGGCGATTTGCAGCCTTGACCCCCGCTACATTGGCGTAAAGTTAGACCCCGGCAACAATTTGTGCCAGGAGGGGTATGAAGACTGGGGCTACCAGGTAGCATTGCTTGGCGAATACATTGCGGCGGTGGGCGAAAAAGACGCCGCCCTTACCCGGGGCAGCGCCGCCCCCACCGGCGGCAAGGGCTGGCGCCGCCAATTTGTACCGGCTACCGAGGGCATTGCAGATTACGACGCCCTGTTTACCCTTTTCAAAGCGGCGGGGGTAAACGTGCCGGGCATTGTAATGCCGTTTTATGATGAAAATAATACTGACGCCCGCAACGCCAAGCTGCGGGAAGAAGTGGCCTATTTGAAACGCTGCCAGCAGGCGGCGGGGCTGGCATGAGGCGGAGCGCAGCAGAAACCGCCCGGCGGTACGGCGTGTTTTTGGCGGGGCTGTTTTGTATGGCGCTGGCGGTCTCGCTGCTCGCGAAAGCCGAACTTGGTATTTCGCCGGTGCAGTCGGCGGCATATGTAGTCTACCAGCGGCTTGCGGGGGTAATAACCCTCGGCACGGCGGTGCTGGTGTGGAACTGTATGCAGGTGGCCGCCCAGCTGCCGCTGCTGGGGCGGGCCTTTGGGCTGAAAGAGCTGGTGCAAATTCCCCTCTCGCTCTTGTTGGGGGTCATGGTCGACGCTACCGGCCGCCTGCTCGCCTGGCTAACCCCCGCCTCCCTGCCCGCCTGGTTCGCCACCGCCTGCGTGGGGGTGGCGGTACTGGCCTTTTCGGTAAGCCTTACCGTGGCGGCGGGGGTGGTGATGAACGCCGGCGAAGCGCTGGTGCAGGCCATCGCCCGCCGGGGGGGCTGGCGCTTTGGCAGCGTAAAAGAGGTGTTTGATTTAACCGTCGTTTCGGTGGCCGTGGCGCTCTCTTTCCTCTTTTTCGGCCGCTGGCGGCTGGACCTCATCGGCCCCGGCACCTTACTCTCGGCCGGGTGCACCGGCTTTTTGGTGCGCTGGTTCAACCGGTGGATTCCCCCGGTGGTAGAGAAAATCTGCGTAAAAACGGAATCCCAATAAAACATGCAATCCCCCGGCGCGGCCTTTGTACAACCAGACCGCGCCGGGGGTTCTATTGTTGCATGGCCGCCTACAAAGCGGCTTTTATTTTTTCCAGCGCACATTTTTCCAGTCGGCTGACCTGCGCCTGCGATATGCCCACCTCGCGGGCCACTTCCATTTGCGTTTTGCCCCGCATAAACCGCAGGGCCACGATTTTTTTCTCGCGGTCGCTTAAGCCCTGCACCGCCTCTTTGATAGCCAGCTCGTCCAGCCAGTTTTTGTCGCTGCTGTGGTCGCCCAGCTGGTCTTCTACCGATATGGCGTCGCCGCCATCGGTATAGACGGGTTCCGAGAGCGAGACGGGTTCTACCACGCTTTCGAGCGCCAGCACCACTTCTTCTCGCGGTTTGCCCAGCTCCGCCGCGATTTCTTCTACCGTGGGTTCGCGCTGCAAGCGCATTTGCAGGCGTTCCCGCGCCTGCATGGCGTGGTAGGCGGCGTCGCGAATGGACCGCGCCACCCGCATTTGGCCGTTGTCGCGCAAATACCGCCGCAGCTCGCCCAATATCATGGGCACGGCGTAGGTAGAAAAGCGCACGTCAATGTCTAAATTAAACCGGTCGATGGCCTTCATCAGCCCAATGCAGCCCACCTGAAACAAATCGTCCGGCGATTCCCCGCGCGAGGCAAAGCGCTGCACCGCGCTGAGCACCAGCCGCAAATTGCCGTACACCAGCGCTTCTCTGGCGGCGGCATCTCCCTTGCGGGACAGCGCCAGCAGCCGCATTTTTTCTTCTTCGCTCAGCACCTTCAATTTTGCGGTGTTAACCCCGCAGATTTCTACGCGATGATATTGCACAGCCGCCCACTCCCAGTTGCGTGATACGGCACCCGGGGAGGTTGGCCCTTTCGTTTTTTGCAAAAACCGACTTTGTCGCCGCCAAATGTTACAAGACGCCCAAAAAGGCGGCGGCCGTCGGCGGCTGCCCCGCCCCCGAATGCCGTTCCGGTTGCTCCCGTTCGCCGGTTGGTAAACGGGGGATTTTCCCCGTTCCGGTCGGGCGCACTGTTAGTATGGGCAAAGAAGGGGCGGCTTATCCGGCGGAAAGCGCTTCCAGCTCTTTTTTTAATCGACCGATAATGCGCTTTTCCAACCGTGAAATGTAAGACTGTGAAATGCCCAGTTTTTCGGCCACCTGCTTTTGGGTGAGCTCTTCTTTGCCCGCCAGGCCGAAGCGCAGCTCCATAATCTCCCGCTCGCGGCCGGGCAGCCCCGCCACCACCCGCCGCAGGGTGCGAAACTCGTCGTCCTGCTCTACCCCGCGGCCGACCTCGTCCGCCTCGCTGCCCAGCACGTCAGAGAGCAGCAGCTCGTTGCCGTCCCAGTCGACGTTGAGCGGTTCGTCCAGCGAAAGCTCCCCCTTTTGGGGCGAGGTTTTGCGCATGTACATTAAAATTTCATTTTCAATGCAGCGGGAGGCATAGGTGGCGAGCTTAATGTTTTTTTCGGGCGAAAAGGTGTTGACCGCCTTTATCAGCCCAATGGTGCCAATGGAAATGAGATCTTCAATACCCGCGCCTACGGCGTCAAACTTGCGGGCAATGTACACCACCAGCCGCAGGTTGTGGGTAATCAGTATTTCGCGCACGCTGTCGTCTCCCAACCGCAGGCGGTTAATGAGCGCCTTTTCCTGCTCCTTTTTTAAGGGCGGCGGCAGCGCGGCGGAGCCGTGTATGTAGTCGATGCGGGCGGCGAGCAGCCGCAGCCGCAGCCGGCGGAAGAAGAGGGCAATCGCTGGATGCTTCATAACCAAGTTCCAACCTTTCTAAAAATTCTCGGCCAAACAGCGCCTCTACCGGCGGGGGGAGGGGGCGGGGGCAGACCGCCGTAACTAAGGGAGACACCGAAACCGCCCGGCCCTTCCACTCTGCCCTGCAGTCGCGGCAGAGGGCAGAGCGAAAAAATCCGCCGCCGTTTACCGTTTCATAGGGCAGCAGGCGATAGGTCGTTTCTTCCGGCAGCAGCAGCCGCTCCGCCGCAGCGGACGACAGCAGCAAAACGGGGTGAGCATCGTATATATCGCAGAGCGTAAAGCCGCTGTCAAACTTCGCGAGCACCGTTACGGTGCGCTCGCCCTGCTGCAAATGCAGCGCCACCGGCTTCTCATAAGGCGGTTCCGGCCCAAAGTACCGCCGCAACGCCAGCACCAGCAAATAGGCCGCCACGGTGCTTACCACCAGCAGCAAGGGAGAAAGCGCCACGTACACCGCGCCGTTGTGCACGTACAGCCCCGGCGGGCGCAGCAGCGTTTGCACCGCCAGCGCAATGCCGCCAAAGGCAAACGAGACCGCAAAAAACGCCCCGCACAGCCGCAAAAACGGCAACCCGCCGGGGAAGCGAAAGGCCAGCACCACCCCCATGGCCGCCGTAATAAGGCGAAAGGCGAGCGAGGCCAGCGGCGGCAGCGTGGGGGCCAGCGCCACTAACGACGTGAGCGCCAGCGCAAAGGCGGCCAGCAGCCCCCGCCCCCCTTTAAAGGGCATGTGGGTAAGCCGGGCGGTGGCCAGCAGCAAAAAGTAATTCACAAAGAGGTTAAGACCTACCAGAACGTCTACGTAAACGGTTTGCGGCGGCATGGGGCGATTCCTCCCCTCTTATTTTACCCCACCAAAAGTATACCCCCCGAAGGCGACGGAAGTTTGTCGCTTTCGGGGGGTGTGAAGAAGGGCATTTTGTCGCTTTTTTGCGGCCTATTCTTCTTCCTTTTGCTCTTTGCTGCTCGTCTGCTTGTCTTTTGCGGCGGCGGGGCGCCAGTCGTCCGGTTCCGGAATGGGCTTTTGGGCAATAGAGGCAAACTTGCCGCCGTAGGGTTCCGGCTGGCTGCCGCCGGTTATCACCGAACCGCCGTGGGTGGTGCAGGGGGGCAGGTATGACTGCTTAAAGTAGCCGTAGGCGGTGTCGGAACAATTTTCGGTAGCCACCTCGCCGGAAGAGGTGCAGTAGCGCTGGTAGGTAACGGCCTCGGTTTGGTTAAAGTCGCAGGGTTCTTTGTCTTCCATAATCTGCTTCATACTTCGGCGCCAAATTTCCGGCGCGGGGTTGGCGCCGCCCGGCAGGTCGTCGTCGCTGTCATAACCGCACCACACCACGCTTACGTAGTAGGGGGTGCCGCCGGCAAACCAGCAGTCGTGCTTGTTATCGGTCGTGCCGGTTTTGCCGAAAATGGGCCAGTCGCCAATGGCGGCCGCGCCGCCGGTACCGCCGGTTACCACCGTTTGCAATATGCGGTTCATTACGTTGGCGGTCTCGGGGCTGATGACCTGTGCGCCGGTGGTCTGGTGCTGTAATACCAGCTCGCCGAAGGTGTCGTAGACCGCGTAGTAGGTAGAGGGGGCGTAGTAAAGCCCCAAATTGCCAAAGGCGGCGTAGGCGGCGGTCATTTCGGTAACCGTAACGCCGTGGCACATGCCGCCCAGCGCCATGGCAGAAAGGGTGATGTCTGAAATGACCTTGCCGTCGCTCCCCTTTTCGCTTTCTACAATGGTAGAAATGCCAAACCGCTTTTTCAAAAATTCAAAGCTCTTCTCGGGGCTCAGCTTATTGCACACCCGCACGGCGGGCGCGTTGAGCGACTGCTGCACCGCGTACTGGGTAATCACATACCCGCCCGAACCGGAGGCCTTGGGGTAGTAGTCGCCGTTCGAGAGCTGCAAGTGGTAGTCGTGAATGAGGCTGGAATAGGTGAGCAGGTTATACTCAATCGCCGGGCCGTAAACCGAAAGGGGCTTAATGCTGGACCCCGGCTGTCGGGTAGACTGGTAGGCGCGGTTGAGCGAGCGGTCGGTCGTTTTTTTGCCTACGCCCCCCACAATGCCCACAATGTGGCCGGTGTAGTCCATTACCGTTTGGGCCGACTGCGCCCGCTTGCCCTCGTAATTTTCGGGAAAATTGTCGGGGTCGGCAAAGGTTTCTTCCAGCGTAGACTGTACCTCCTGATTCAAGCTGGAATAAATGCGGTAGCCGCCGGAGTAAATTTTCTGCTCGGCCTCGTCGTAGGTGCAGCCGGTTTCTTTCATTAAGTCGGCTATTACGTCTTCTATGAGGGTATCAATAAAATAGCTGTTGACCTTTTTGGCGTTTTCTCCCTTGTTTTCATTATCAGAAGAATGTTTTTTCACCTTTAAGGTATCGGCCATGGCCGCGTCGTATTCCTCTTTGGTAATCGACCCTTCCTCCAGCATAATGGAAAGGCAAATTTCGCGGCGTTCTTTGTTTTCTTCCGGCCCGTCTATGGGGTTTTTGGTGCTGGGCGACTGAATGGTGGCGGCAAGGGAGGCGCACTCCAGCAAGGTGAGCTCGCTTGCGTCTTTGCCAAAGTAGTAGGCGGCGGCGGTCTCTATTCCGTCGCAGCCGTTGCCAAAGTGCACGGTGTTAATGTAGCACTCCAAAATGGTAGATTTGGGGTACTGACTCTCTAAATTGCGGGCGCGCACAATCTCCTGCACCTTGCGCCCGGCGGTTTGCTCGTCGTCGCCGGTCAAGTTTTTCACCAGCTGCTGGGTAATGGTAGACCCGCCCTGCGTGCCACCGTAGAGGTTGACGATAAAGGTGTTTAAAAAGGCAGAGAAGGTACGCTTCCAGTCTACCCCTTCGTGGTCGTAAAAGCGCTTGTCCTCTATGGCCACAATGGCGTTGGGCAAATAGGGCGAAAACTCGCTGTAGTCGACCCACACGCGGTTTTCGGTGCCGTGCAGGTTGGCTACCTCTTGCCACTGGTCTTTGCTGTCGCGCGCGTAAACCAGCGTGGTGTAGTGCAGCTGCAAATTGTTGAGGTCAAAGTCAATCTCATCGTCTACAAAGGCGGTAATGTAAATGCCCACCGCCCCTACTACCATGCTGCCGGCCAGCACCAGCACCAGCAATAGAGAAAGCGCCACCCGGCCGACAATGCGCCCGGCGGTGCGTTTTTTCTTCTTTTTCTTTTTTGGGGGGGCAAAGGGGTCGTCCTCTCCCTCGTCTGCCAGCGGGTCGCCCGGCAGGCGGCTGTGCACCAGGTGGTCAGAGGAAGAAAAAATATCGTTTTCCGAATCCTCCAGCAAAGAATCGGCGTTCCAGGGGTCGCTTTCGCCCGAATCGCTGTATATGTCTTTTTCGTCGTCAAAAGAAGCCATGGTATTCTCTCCTTTTCGGCTTGAATGGCCGGGCGGGGGGTTGCATAAAGGGGAATAAAAGGGTGGTAGCGCGCCGCGCGGCACCCTTTATTATAGCACGTTTGCCAGAAAATAACAGTAACAAATTTTTAACCATTGCCGCAGGACTGGCAAACCGCCCCCGCCGCCGCCATATAATGGGGGCGGGAGGAATGCCGTATGCTGGGAACCCTGCTGTCTTTAGGACTCTTTCAAGTCGCCTTTTTTCTGCTGCACGTCAACCCCAAAAGCTCTTTTCCCCGCCCGCTTTCGGCGGCGGAGGAGGGGCAGCTGCTCGCCCGCCATGCCAAAGGAGACAAGGCCGCGCGGGAACAGCTGATTTTGCACAATTTGCGGCTGGTGGCGCACATTGTAAAAAAATACTACGCCTGCGGCAAAGAGCAGGAGGATTTAATCTCCATTGGCACCATTGGACTCATCAAGGGGGTAGACACCTTTAACCCCGCCAAAAACATTAAGCTGGTCACCTACGCCTCGCGCTGCATCGAAAACGAAATTTTAATGGCCCTGCGGGCCGACCGCAAGCGGGCGGGCGACGTGCTGTTTAACGAACCCATAGACTTTGACGCCGAGGGCAACCCCTTAACGCTGCTGGACGTAATAGCCGAAGAACCCAACATTGCCGACCAGATTGACTTAAAAATGAAGGCCGAGCACCTAAGCGAGCACTTAAAAGCCGCCTTAACCGAAACCGAGCGGCACATTCTCACCGCCCGCTACGGTCTGTTTGGGCAAAAAGCGCAAACCCAGCTGGAGCTGGCGAAAGAGCTCGGCATTTCGCGCTCCTACGTTTCGCGCATAGAAAAACGGGCGCTGGAGAAAATTCGGGCGGCTTATTTGCGCCGCCCGCCCCGGTAACGCCAAAATAAAGCGGCGGGCTGCCCTTTCCCTCTTTGCCCGCCATTTTTTTGTAAATAGCGCTTGTAATCGGGCGGCAAAAACGGTATAATGGTAGGCGTATAATTATGCGAGTATATTTGGGAGAGAAGGAATGCAACGTGGTCGCACCGGAAATGCTGGCCCTCGGCACCAGGCGTTCGGTTATTCGCGAACTGTTTGAATACGGCAATCGCCGCAAGGCGGAAATCGGCCCCGACAAGGTGTTTGATTTTAGCCTGGGCAACCCCAACGTGCCGCCCCCGCCGGCGGTAAACGAAACCTTGGCCCGACTGCTGCGCGAAACCCCGGCGGACGAGCTGCACGCTTATAGGAGCCAGCTGGTTCAATGGAGGCAGATGCTGCAGGAGAAGCTGGCGGAGGCGGA
>CANQGN010000060.1 GCA_947623215.1 uncultured Clostridia bacterium | reverse complement strand
TTTTGAAAGTCCCGAAACCCGCATAAACACTGGGTTTTTCTTACTTGTCGTTCGGTAAGGACTTCATTGTCGGGAACAGCAGCACGTCGCGGATGGAGGGGCTATCGGTCAGGAGCATAACCAAACGGTCCACGCCGAAGCCCAGGCCGCCGGTGGGGGGCATACCGTATTCCAGCGCCGTTATATAGTCGTAGTCTACCTGCGAGCGGCAGTCGGGGTCGGCCGCCCGTTTGGCCGCCACCTGGCGCTCAAACCGCTCTTTCTGGTCAATGGGGTCGTTGAGCTCCGAGAAAGCGTTGCCGAACTCGGTGCCGTTAATAAAATACTCAAACCGCTCGGTAAAGGCGGGGTCGTCGGCCTTGCGCTTGGCCAGCGGGCTGGTCTCTACCGGGTAGTCGTAAATAAAGGTGGGCTGAATGAGCTTGTCTTCTACAAAGGCCTCAAACAGCTCGGCCAGCACGGCGCCTTTGGTGGCGTCCGCCGGTACCTCTACCCCTTTTGCGGCGGCGGCCGCCCGGGCGTCCGCGTCCGTTTGCCAGTCGGCGTAGTTGCAGCCGGCGTATTGCGCTACCGCCTCTACCATGGTCATCCGCTCCCAGTAAGAGAGGTCAATCATCTGCCCCTGATAGGGAACTTCCATGCTGCCGCAAATCGACTCGGCCAGCCGACGGTGCATGTCTTCTACCAAATCCATCATGCCGAAATAATCGGTATAGGCCTGGTAAAGCTCCACGGTGGTAAATTCGGGGTTATGGCGGGTGTCCATGCCCTCGTTGCGGAAAATGCGCCCGACTTCAAACACCCGATCCATGCCGCCCACAATCAGCCGCTTTAAATAAAGCTCGGTTTCAATGCGCAGGTACATGTCCATATCCAGCGTGTTGTGGTGGGTTACAAAGGGACGGGCGGCGGCGCCGATTTCCAGCGGCACCAAAATGGGAGTTTCTACCTCCAAAAAGCCGTTTTCGGTTAAAAAGTCCCGAATCTCCCGCATAATACGAGAGCGTTTTTCAAAGGTTTCGCGCACCGGGGGATTCACGATTAAATCCACATACCGTTGGCGGTAGCGGGCGTCTACGTCTTTTAAGCCGTGAAATTTCTCCGGCAGCGGCAGCAAAGACTTGGCCAGCAGCTCCAAACCGGTAACGTGCACCGAGATTTCGCCGGTTTGAGTGGTAAATACAAAGCCCTCTACCCCCATAATGTCGCCAATGTCCCATTTTTTAAAGGCGGCGTAGGCCTCTTCGCCCACGTCGTCGCGCCGCACGTAAAGCTGTATGTCGCCCTCTGCGTCTCGCAGGCCGGCAAAGCTGGCCTTGCCCATAATGCGGCGGCTTATCATGCGGCCGGCCATGCGCACGGTTTGGCCCTCTACCGCGGCGTAGTTGTCGTGAATATCGCCGGAGTAAATGGTCACCTCGTACTTGGTTTTGGCAAAGGGGTCTTCGCCGGCCTGCTGCAGCGCCGCCAGCTTATCCCGCCGAATTTGTAACAGTTCGCTGTATTCCTCCGCGCTCGCGGGGTTTTTCATGGCGTCATCCATTTTTGCATTCTCCCAACCATTTTTGCCTTTTTGGCCTTTTTCCTTTTTTCCTTTTTTCCTTTTGCCCGCCTGCGGCGGGGATTTTGGAATTATAAAATCTCTAAAATGCGCACCTGAATGGTGCCGCCGGGGGTTTCTACCTCCAGCGTTTCGCCCGCCGCGTGGCCAATGAGCGCCCGGCCGACCGGCGCGTCGTCTGAAATTTTGCCCTGCCGGGGGTCGGCCTCGGCCGAACCCACAATCTGGTAAACGGTTTCTTCGTTATATTCCTGATCCAGCACCTTTACGGTAGAGCCGATGTGCACGCGTTTTTTGTCTATTCCGTCGTCTTCTGAAATGATTTTCACGTTTTTAAGCATGGCCTCCAAATCGGCAATGCGCGCCTCTATTTTGGCCTGCTCGTTTTTGGCTTCGTCGTATTCGCTGTTTTCTGAAAGGTCGCCGAACGACAGCGCCACCTTAATTTTTTCAGAAACCTCTTTGCGCTTTACGGTGCGCAGCGTTTCCAGCTCTTCCTGATATTTTGCCAAGCCCTCTTCGGTCAGCAAAACCTGTTTGCCCGCCATGTTCACCCAATCCTTTCTTACTGCAAAAGGGGCGGCCTGACAAGGTGCCGCCCATACAATAGAATTATTATAGAGCCAAACGGCGGCTTTGTCAAGCCTTTTTTGCCGCCCCCCGAGGGGGTCGGAGCATGAAAATCCGCCCATGGAAAAAGGCAATGAAAAAACCGGCCGCGCTTGAAGGGGAAAAGCGCACGACGGGCAAGGAAATCCCAAAAACGCTTCTTCACCGGTTAGATTCGCAAGCAGGCAACAAAAAACCGGTCGCGCTTGAAGGGAAAAAGCGCGACCGGCGGAGAGCGTACCCAAAATGCTTCTCCACCTATTAGACGCGCAAACGGACAAAAACGCTCACTTTTTTTACAAAAAACCTTGATTGCGCCCCCCACGCCTTGCATTTGCCCCAAAAGAATGGTACAATAAGGCAAACGGGCCAAGGCCGCCGGAGGGGGCTGCTTCTTTCGGGTGGGTTTTGGGCAAAAAAGGAGTTTGGTTGCATGAAAGCCGCATTTTTTAACAATAACCCCGGCACGGTAGACTTTGTATTCGGCATGGGGCGCAAAGAAAAAATTGCCGCCGCTTACGAGCTGTACCCCGAGGTGGTAACCGCCAAAAATATAGAGGACCACCTGCCCGCCCTTTCGGATTTAGAAGTTATTTTTTCTACCTGGGGCATGTTTCCCCTAACCCCGGCGCAACTTGACCGGCTGCCCCGGCTCAAGTTTGTATTTTACGGCGCCGGTTCGGTAGCGGGGTTTGCCCGCGGCTTTTTAGAGCGGGGCGTGGGGGTTATGTCTGCCTGGGGGGCCAACGCCATTCCGGTGGTGGAATTTACGGTGGCCCAAATTGTGCTGGCGCTCAAGGGCTACTTTACCAATCTGCAGCACAACAAAACGCTGGCCGGTTTTGTAAGCTGGAACCGCTCGCTGCACTACGGCAACTTTGCCCAAACCGTTTCGGTGCTGGGCTGCGGCATGATAGGCAGCGAGGTGGTGCGCCGCCTAAAGCGGGATTATAAGCTGAACGTGCTGGTGTACGACCCCTACGTTTCGGCCGAACAGGCGGCCAAAATGGGGGCGGAAAAGGTGACGTTGGCAGAGGCCTTTGCCCGGGGCGACGTGGTAACCAACCACATGCCCAATTTAGAGGCCACCGTGGGCAATATAGACGGCGGCTGCTTTGAAGCCATGCGCGAGGGCGGCGTGTTTATTAACACCGGCCGGGGCCGCACGGTAAAAGAAGACGAAATGATAGCCGTGCTGCAAAAGCGCCCCACCCTGAGCGCCCGCTTTGGCGACGCCCTGTACGCCGAGGGCGAGACCAGCCTGGCCCAGGCCACCCTGACCGCCCTGCTGGACGTTACCTGGCCGGAACCCCCGCAGGAGGACAGCCCGCTGTATACCATGCCAAACGTCTTTTTAAGCAGCCACATTGCGGGGTCCATCGGCAACGAGGTCATTCGCATGGCCGACTATTGCATAGAAGAATGCGAGCGGTTTGTAAAGGGCGAACCCATGCGCTACGCCGTAACGCTGGAAATGTTAAAAACCATGGCCTGACGAGGAATAAAGGAAAGCAACCGATGAAACTGGAACTTTGCGACGTAGAAAAATCCTTTGGCGACAAGCGGGTGCTGCAGGGGGTCTCGTTTACCGTGCAAAGCGGGCGGGCCTTCGGCCTGCTCGGCCGAAACGGCGCGGGCAAAACCACCTGTATTCGCATTTTAATGCAGGTATTTGGGGCAGACGGCGGGCAGGTGCTCTTAAACGGCGAACCGCTTAGCAGGAGCCGGGCGACCTTTGGTTATCTGCCGGAGGAACGGGGGCTGTACCCCAAAAAGCGGGTGGCCGAGCAGCTGGCGTATTTTGCCGAGCTAAAGGGGCTGCCCCATAAAGCGGCGGTGGCGGCGGTGGCAAACTGGCTGGCGCGGCTTGGCATGAGCGACGCCGCGAATAAGCGGCTGGACACCCTCTCGAAAGGCAACCAGCAAAAGGTACAGCTGGTAACCGCCCTGGCGCACAACCCCGACGTGGTGATTTTAGACGAACCTTTTTCGGGGTTAGACCCGGTCAACGCCCTGCTGCTGAAAGAGGTGGTACAAGAGCAGATAGCCCAAGACAAGCTGGTGCTCTTCTCCAGCCACCAGATGAATACCATAGAAGAATTTTGCGACTCCATAGCCATATTAAACGGCGGCCGGGCGGTGCTTTGCGGCGATTTGCGGGAGATAAAGCGCGGCTACCCCCGCGACCGGCTGGCGGTCACAACCGAAGACCCCGCGCCCCTGCTGCGCGACTTTGGCGACGCCGCCACAAAAACCCGGCGGGGCGAGGTGATTTTGCGGCTTGACGACCCCGGCGAAAAGCAGGCGGTCATGCGCCGCTTAGCCGAACAATACGACATAGACGGCGTGCGGGTGCTGGAGCCAACGCTCAGTGACATTTTTGTAGAGTACGCGGGCGAAGAAGCCTGAGGATTTAGCGAAAAAGGGGAGCAAACCGGTGAAACAGTTTGGCAAAATCTTTCAATTTGAACTGCGCGGCATTCTGAAAAACAAGGTTTTTCTCGGGGTCACCCTCTTTTTGGTGGTCGCCATTGGGGTGGTTATGTTTCTGCCCAATTTGTCGGCGTTGTTTCAAACGGGCGGCGAAGAAGAACAAACGTCGGCCGGCGAGCTGCCCGTGCTGGCGCTCAGCCTGCCGGAGGGGGAGCTGGGCGACCGCTTAACCCCCGTGTTTGCTGCCGCTTTTGCCGACTACGCCGTAACCCCCCTGCCGGGCGGGGCCAGGGCGGTAGAGCAGGCGGTGGCAAAGGGAGAGGCCGACTGCGGCTTTGCGGTGCAAACCGACCGGTCGTACACCTACTACGTAACCGACCTTGCGCTGACCGACGACAACCCCGACCGGGCGGACGCGGCGCTGGAAGAAGCCTACCGTCTGACGGCTTTAACCCAAAGCGGCCTTTCGCCCGAGCAGGCGGCCGACATTCTGGCGGCGCGGGCGGAGCACACGGTGGTAACGCTGGGCAAGGATCAAATGCAAAACTTCTTTTACACCTATCTTATGATTTTTGCCCTGTATATGGTTATTTTGCTTTACGGCCAAATGGTGGCCACCAACGTGGCGGTAGAAAAAAGCTCCCGCGCGATGGAGGTGCTCATAACCAGCGCCAAACCGGTGGCCATGATGTTCGGCAAGGTGTTTGCCTCCTGCACGGCGGGGCTGATTCAGCTGGCGGCGGTGTTTGGGTCGGCCATGCTCTTTTACCAGCTGAACGAGTCTGCCTGGGCGGGCAACGGGCTGGTGGCGGCCTTCTTCCACATTCCGGTGGGGCTGTTCGTCTATTTGCTGGTTTTCTTCCTCTTCGGCTTTTTAATATACGCCTTTTTGTACGGCGCCATTGGTTCCACCGCCTCTAAATTAGAGGATATTAACACCTCCGTTATGCCGGTCACCTTTTTGTTCATCATCGCCTTTTTTGTGGTGGTATTTTCCATGACCAGCGGCAACGTAGACAATCTGCTTATGAAAATCTGCTCGTTCGTGCCCTTTACTTCTCCCATGGCCATGTTTACCCGCATTTGCATGAGCGCCGTGCCGTGGTACGAAATCGCCCTTTCGCTGGCGCTGCTGGCGGTGGGCGTGGCGGCCGTGGGGTGGGTTTCGGCCAAAATTTACCGCGTGGGGGTGCTGCTGTACGGCACCAAACCCACCCTGCGCACCCTCGCCGCCGCGTTAAAGCGGAAGTAAAAAGCCCGGTAAAGAACCGAAAAAACGGAAAAGCAGAAAAAGCAGAAAAACGGCAAGCCTCGTTCATCAGGCTTGCCGTTTTTGGGCTTTTGTAGGGGGTGCTCCCCGGTTAAAGGCGGAAGGCTGGTGCTTATTCCTGCCGCAGGCAATAAAAATGTTCCCGAAGGGACCGCGCACGTGCGTTTTTGCCTTTTTCCCGATCTGAGGATAATTATACCACGCCTTTTATTAAAACCCATTTTATTATTTATATTTGCCCGGCCGCAACGGCAAACGATATAAAACCGGCACAGTCAAAGCGAGGACTGTGCCGGTTTTATTCCTGATGTTCAATAACCCATTTTACCATATCGTCAAAGTTCTTTGTACCGGCGGCAACGGCGAGGATCAGATCGGAAAGCTCGGATTGCGTATAGGTCAGTTCAATTCCGTTGAGCGACAGAAACACAAGCATCGCGTGCGCGCCAATTCGCTTATTGCCGTCAAGAAAAGCGTGATTGCGAATCAGACCAAATCCCAATCGCGCGGCCTTTTGCTGTATGGAGGGATAGGCGTCCGTCTCCCCGAAGCTCTGAAACGGTGCCTCCAAGGCAGACTCCAAAAGCCCCTCGTCGCGCAGTCCGTCGGCCCCACCCGTCTCCTGTGTCAAGGCGCTGTGGAGCAAAAGAATTTGCTCTTTCGTCAGCCGCTTCATTTGGCAAGCACCTCATAAGCCTGTCGATTTTTTTCGATCAGGCGCTTGGAAATCGCCATAACGTCCTCGTCGGCGGCAAGCTGCTCGGACTCTGCCTGCCCGAATTCCACGACAAGATAGCGCGGCACATTGTTTTTGAGAATGACCGCTGCGCCGTTCTCGTCAACAAGCCGAGCGACACGGGAGAAGTTTTGATTGGCTTCCGTGATGGAAACCAGCGTGTTCGTGTTGATTGTCATTTGTACACACCTCCCTATTTATTATACACAACAAGTAGGATAAATTCAACCTATTTTAGATTTTTTTGAAGGAACATTTTAGAAAAAACGGCAAGCCTCGTTCATCAGGCTTGCCGTTTTTGGGCTTTTGTTGGGGGTGCTCCCCGGTTAAAGGCAGAAGGCTGGTGCTTATTCCTGCCGCAGGCAATAAAAATGTTCCCGAAGGGAACACCGCACTTCTTCACTATTCACTATTACCTAATCACTACCAAAAATCGGCGGTTGGGATTTAATGAAGAGTGAATAGTGAATAGTGAATAGGTAAAATCGGCAACCCTCTGATCGAGGATTGCCGATTTTTGGAGCTGCTAACCAGATTTGAACTGGTGACCTCATCCTTACCAAGGATGCGCTCTACCACCTGAGCCATAGCAGCAACTGTGGCGCCCTGGATGGGGTTCGAACCCACGACCTCTAGCGTGACAGGCTAGCGTTCTAACCAACTGAACTACCAGGCCGGGTCTTTCCGACAGATACCCCTATATTATATCGGCAACGGGGGCATTTGTCAAGCATAATTTTTGCTTTTTTCACGCCGCCCGCCAAAGGCCGCGCGGGGGGTCTTTGGCGGGCGCAAAAAACCGTGATAAAACGGGTGAAAAAAGCGGGATTTACAGCTGCCCTTTGTGCGAGAGCTCCTCTTGCAGCAGGCCGATAAATTCTGCCAGCGGCATGGCGCCAAGGTCTCCGTTTTCGCCCCGGCGGCGCACCGAAACGGTGCCGGACTCGGCCTCTTTGTCGCCAATTACCAGCATGTAGTTGACCTTTTCCATTTGCCCCTCGCGGATTTTGTAGCCGATTTTTTCGCTGCGCGTATCGCAAGTGGCGCGGAAGCCCGCCTGCCGCAGGGCGTCGGTTACCCCCTGCGCCTGCTCCAGCAGCCGTTCCGAGATTGGCAGCACCCGCACCTGCTCGGGCGAGAGCCACAGCGGCATGGCGCCGGCGTATTTTTCTATCAGCAGCGCCAGCGTGCGCTCGTAGCAGCCAATGGAGGTGCGGTGAATAATGCAGGGCGTTTTTTTGGCGCCGTCGCGGTCGGTATATTCCATGTCAAATTTCTCTGCCAGCATCTGGTCGATTTGCAGGGTAATCAGGGTGTCCTCTTTGCCGTGCACGTTTTTAATTTGAATATCCAGCTTGGGGCCGTAAAAGGCCGCCTCGCCCACCCCAATGGCGTAGGGAATTTGCAGGTGGTCAAGAATGCGCTGCATCATGCCCTGCGCTTCGTCCCACTGCTCTTTGGTGCCAATGTACTTGTCGCGGTCGTTGGGGTCCCACTGCGAAAAGCGGTAAGAAACGTCGTCGTACAGCCCCATGGCCTTGAGCATATAAATGGCCAGCTCCAGGCAGCCTTTAAACTCGTCTTCCAGCTGCTCGGGGGTACAGATTAAGTGCCCTTCTGAAATGGTAAACTGCCGCAGGCGAATCAGCCCGTGCATTTCGCCGCTCGCCTCGTTGCGGAAAAGGGTAGAAGTCTCGTTATACCGCAGCGGCAGGTCGCGGTAAGAGCGGGCGCGGTTTAAATAGGCCTGGTACTGGAAGGGGCAGGTCATGGGGCGCAGGGCGTAGACCTCG
>CANQGN010000059.1 GCA_947623215.1 uncultured Clostridia bacterium | reverse complement strand
TATACGCAGTCGGCCAGCACGGCAGAGGACAGCCGGTGGGAGATAAAGAGCACCGTTTTGCCGGCGCAGACTTCTTTTAAGCTTTCAAACATGCGGTATTCGGCAATGGGGTCAAGGGCGCTGGAGGGCTCGTCCAGCACCGCTAAGGGGCTGCCCGCCGCATACAGCCTTGCGATGGCCAGCTTTTGGGCTTCGCCGCCAGAGAGCACCAGCCCGTTTTCGGCAAATTCCCTCGTCAGCTGGCTGTTTAACCCCTCCGGTTCTTTCATAATCCGCTCATACAGCCCGGCGGCTTGCAGGGCGGCCTCAGTAGCGGCGTCATCCTGCGGTCCGGTGGGGGTGCGCATCAGCACGTTTTCCGCCGCCGTTAAGGCGAACACCCGGTAATCCTGAAAAACCGTGCCGAACAGCCGCCGATACTCCGCCAGCGAATAGCGGCGAATGTCTTTCCCATCCAGCAAAATTTGCCCTTCGGTGGGGTCGTAGAGCCGCAGCAGCAGCTTGATTAAAGTGGTTTTGCCCGCCCCGTTGTGGCCCACCATGGCCACCGTTTGGCCGGGGCGCAGGGTAAGGGTAACCCCCTGCAAAGCCGGCTCTTTGGCGCCGGGGTAGGTAAAGCCCACGTTTTTCAGTTCCAGCGTATGTTCGCCGTCTTTTACCGGCAGGGGATTTTCCGGGTCGGCCACCTTGGGGGTATATTCCACAAAATCTCTAAAATTTTGAATGTACAGGCCGTTTTGCTGCATATCGGTAATGGTGTTCAGCAGCCATTCCACCGTATATACCATAGAATCGGCGGCGTTTACCAGCACCACAAACATACCGGGCGAAACGGTGTGGGTTACCAGCACCCGCACCCCGGCGTAAACTATGCACAGCGGCCACTGGGCAATGGAAACCACCGTGGTAATTCCCCGGTACCAGCCCACCCGGCGGCCGAGGGTGCGGAAGTTGTGAATGCGTTCCTCCACCCCCTGCCGGTAGCTTTGGTTCAACACCTCAAAAATATGGCTTAGCCGAAACTCCTTGGCGTAGCTTTCCAAATACACCGTGCGGTGCACGTAATCTTTTTTGCGGCCGGGGTCGGTGTTGGCCATGGTAAGGTTATACTGGGCTTTGTTGCGGCGGCTTTGCAGCCCCAGCGAGAGCAGCGGGGGAAAAACCAGAAACACCAGCGCCAGCGGGTCCAGCAGCACCACCGTGCCCAAAACGAGAACGGAGCGGATAAGGTAACGCAACCCCCACCGAAAGGTGTTTAAGATACCGGTTATCCGGCTGCCCGTTTCAGCGGCCGCCCGGGTGTAGCGGGTGTAAAATTCCGTATCTTCATAGCAGGAAAGATCCACTTCGGCGGCCTTTTCAAACAGTTCGGTTTGCAGCTTTTCGTAAAATACCAAATCGGTGCGGGGCAAGTAAGAATGATTGTACCACTGCGAGACGAGAGAATCGACCGCCGCCAAGCCGCAATAGACCGCCAACACCACCAGAACGTGCGAAAACGGGGTATGCCGCTCTACCGCCGAGAGCAGATAGCCGATAAGCACAATTTGGTGGAAGTAGCTAAAGCAGGCGTCCGTAACGCTGAAAATCAAATCCAGCACCACCCGCCCGGGGCAAATGCGAAAGGCCAGCCGCAGCATGTAAAAATTGTTGGCCAGCGCCTTGGAAAAGGGGAGGGAATCGGCCGGGTTTTTGCCGGATTTCTTGCTTTTAAACCATTTCACCGGGGGAATCGCTCCTTTCATTTTTGAGACTGCATACATATAGTCGGGTTTTTTCGATTTGGTTACCATGATTTATTGTATTTTTCCCACGGCAATTTGCAACTGAATCAACGCGTCGACAGCATTCACGGTACCGTTGCTGTTCAAATCGGTGCGGGCAGCGGCGGCCTGCGGCAAAGGCGCAGCCCCCACGGCGTGCCGCAGGGCCAGCAGGGCGTCGGCGGCATTCACCGCCCCATCGCCGTTGGCATCGCCGGGATTTTCGCGGCTGCCCGGGCGATAGACGATCACAAGGCAGCTATCCTTCGCCTGTGCGCCCGGCGCCGTGCGCTCCACGGTAATGCGGGTCACGCCGGGGGCTTGGCCCTGCACCGTGGCTTTTTGGTTGAGTTTGGGGCCGTTTTCGTTCAATCCGGGGGCGATTTCCCCGCCCGAAAGCTGCAATTGCAAAACCTTATCGTCTTCCACCGTCCAGCTTTCGCTGGGGGGCGCACCCCCCGGAATGGCCTTTTGCACAAGCGATACTGCGGTGATTTCCGACAGCCGGGAAAGGGCGTTCACCGCCTCTACACAGGCGGCAAAATCCGTTGATGCGAGGCCGTAATAGTTTCCGTTGGGGCTTACCGTTCCTTCCAGCTCTGCCGGTGTTTCCAGCAAAATATTTTCCTTTTGCTCGGTATCGGGCCAAAAGCGGTCTACGCCGCAGGCTTGCAGCCGGTCTGCATCCACCGGGCTTGCCATGGAAAAGGCCACACCGATGGTTTGCCGGTTATCTTCGTTCAGCCGGAGGGATTCGATGAAAAGCTCCCGTTCGGCCCCCACCGGTAAATACAACACAGAAGCGTTGAGGGTGAGGGAAGATTCCGCCTTTGCGTATTTTTCGTTTCGCTGGGCGGACAAAACCCCCGGCTGCTGCCGAAGGGCCGCCAGCGAGTTTTCCAGAGCGCTCTCCCCGCCCTGCGGCAGCACCAGCAGCAGCTCATATTGGCAGCCGGTGGCGTCCTGCGCCTTTTCGGTCACCCACACCTGTTTGCAGGAAATGACGGCAAAATCCTCCGGCGAGAAGGTGCGGGGGGCGTCGGTGTGCAGGGTGACCAGCAGGCTGTTGGCATAGCTCCACGCCTCCGCTTTTTCCGCTTCCTCCGCTTTTCCCGCTTTTCCCACCAAAGGGGCCATAAGCAGGGTCAGGCACAACCCCACCGCCACAAAAATGCGCAGGGTACGATGCATGTTTCGCATGGTAAATTCCTCCTTGATTGGTTGTAGTATGTGTATAACAAATCCCGGGATGGTTGGCAATGCTCACCCACAAACAACATTTTTTTGACGGAAAGATAATTTTCTCTTTCTCTGTTTTTATCGAATCATATTGCACTGTTTTTAGTATAGCAAAAAAAGAAAATTTTGTCAAGAAAAACGAAAAAGCCCGTTGTTTTTTTTTTTTTTTTTTTTGTGCAAAACGCCGACGATCGGGCAGATCGTCGGCGTTTTGCGTTCAATTATGCGTTTTTAGCCCTGTTGGGTTTGGGTTTTGGCGGCGGTGAGGGTGTTTTGCATCAGCATGGCGATGGTCATGGGGCCCACGCCGCCGGGCACGGGAGTGATGGCGGCAGTTCGGGGGGCCACGGCGTCAAAATCCACGTCGCCGCAGAGCTTGCCGTTTTCCAGCCGGTTGACTCCCACATCAATAACCACGGCGCCGGGCTTGACCATATCGGCGGTGATGAATTTGGGCTTGCCCACCGCCGCTACCAAAATATCCGCCTCGCGGCATTTGGCGGCCAGGTTTTGCGTTTTGGAGTGGCAAATGGTCACGGTGCCGTGCTCGCGCAGCAGCAGCATGGCCATGGGCTTGCCCACTATGTTGCTGCGGCCCACCACTACGCAGTCTTTGCCCGCTACCGTTACCCCTGCGGCGGCAAGCAGCGCCAAAATACCGGCGGGGGTGCAGGGCAGCAGTTCGGCCGTGCCCTGCATAATTTTGCCCACGTTTACGGGGTGAAAGGCGTCTACGTCTTTTTGGGGCGAAATGGCGGCAATCACCGCCTCTTCATCGCCCGGGCGGGGCAGGGGCAGCTGCACCAAAATGCCGTGCACCGACGGGTCGGCGTTGAGCTTTTCTATCAGCGCCAGCAGCTCGTCCTTTTCCGTTTCGGCCGGCAGGGCGTATTCCAGCGAGCGAATGCCGCAGAATTCGCAGGCTTTCTTTTTGTTGTTTACGTACACGCGAGAGGCAGGGTCGTCCCCCACCAAAACCACCGCAAGGCAGGGCTGTACGCCGGTGGCCTGGCGAAAGGCCGCCACGGCTTTGGCGGTTTGTTCTTTACTGGCAAGAGAGACGGCCTTGCCGTCTATGATTTGATAAGCGGATGCAGACATACGGAACCTCCTATTGCATAACAAGGGCAGGGGTTTTGGATTTGCGGGTTTTTACAATGCCAACCACCAAGGCGACGGTGCCGAACACCACGCAAAGCAGCGCCACCACCTGGGAAATTTTGAAGGGGCCGATCATTAAACTGTCGGTGCGAAAATGCTCGATGACAAACCGCCCCGCGCCGTACCAGATGATGTACTGCAAAAAGGTTTCGCCCATAAAGCGGCGGCGACGACTGAGAAAATAAAGCAGAACAAACCCCACAAGGCACCAGATAGACTCGTACAAAAAGCAGGGGTGCACCGGCAGGGCGGGGTCTACCGTAACCCCCTGAGAAGCCAGCGTTTGCTCTACAGAGGTCAGGTACTCCCGCGTGGCGTTGCTGTACATACCCCAGGGCAGCGCGGTGTTGCTGCCGAAGGCCTCCTGATTCATAAAATTGCCCCAGCGGCCCACCGCCTGCCCAATTAAAAAGGCCCAGGCGGCGAGGTCCAGCATGTTGAGCACCTTGATTTTGCGCCACAGGCAGGCCAGCCCCCCGCACAGCAGCGCGCCAATAAGCGCACCGTAAATGGCAATGCCGCCGTCGCGAATGTCCAGCATTTCAGCGAACGAATGGTAGCGGTTGAGGGTAGTGAGCACGTAGTAGGCCCGCGCCCCCACAATGGCCCCCACCGTGCCCAGCAGCACCACGTCTATCATGGGGTCGGTGGGAATCTTCCAGTTTTGCGCCCGGCGAAAGGCGACGGTGAGCGCCGCCAAAAAGCCGGTGGCAATGAGCACGCCGTACCAGTAAACGGGGAAGGAGCCAATGGAAAAGGCGACGGGGTCTATCGAAAAGGTTTTGCCTAAAAATTCTACCGAATACACGTTGTGCGCACCCTCCTTAACCCCCGCCGTTACCGGTCGCCGCCCAGCGGCCAAATAACCGAAAGGGCGGTGGCCTCGGGCACAAACACCCGGCGCAGGCAGTCGTTTATTTCGTCTGTTGTAATGGTTTGCAGCAAGTCGGCTTCGTCAAACAGCCCCACGCCCTCGCAGGCGCAGTCGGTTAAGGCGTCGCCTATGCTCTCGGCATGGTCAAACCCGCTGCAATAGCGGCCGTAAAAGCGGCGGCGAATGAGCTCTACCTCTTCCTCCGGCAGGCCGCTTTCGCAGGCCGCCCGGGCAGCCTCAAACAAGCGGCGGGCGAGGGCCTTGGGGTCGCGCGATTCGCCGCTGAAGATTAAGCTCGCAAAGCCTCGGCCGTCAAACAGCGTGCCGCCGAATTCGGGGTTGATGAGCCCCTCGTTTAACAAATCGTTGTAAAGCGGCGACTGCGGGCCAATGAAGGCGGCCAGCATAAGGCGCAACGTTACCCGCTCGCGGGCGGGCATGTAGCCCGCGCCGGGGTGGGGCAGCTTTACGCCGTAGGCAAACTGAGGAATAGAAACCGGCATGGCCTGCTCGGCATATTGCTTTACCGCGGCGGGGGATTCGCGGTAGGGGCGGGTTTCTACCGGCAGGGGCGGGGTGGCTTTTAACTGCCGCTCGCAGGCGGCGAGCACCTGCTCGGCCTTTACGTTGCCCGCCGCCACAAGAAACATATTGTGGGGGTTATAAAAGGTCTCGTAGCAGCGGTAAAGCAGAGGGGCGGTAATGTGCGAAATGGTTTCGGCCGTACCGGCAATGTTAATGCGCACGGGGTTTTGCTCGTACAGGCAGCAAAGCAGGTTAAAAAGCACTACCCAGTCGGGCGAGTCGTCGTACATGCTGATTTCCTGCCCAATAATGCCCTGCTCTTTTTGCACCGTTTGCTCGGTAAAGTAGGGGTGCTGTACAAAGTCCAGCAAAATGTCAAAGGATTCGGCAAAATGGTCGGTGCAAGAGAAAAGATAGCAGGTACGGTCAAACGAGGTGTAGGCGTTGGCCGAAGCCCCCGTTTTGGCGTAGCGGGCAAAGGCGTCGCCGTCTTCACTCTCAAACAGCTTATGCTCCAAAAAATGGGCGATGCCCGCCGGTACTTCGGTAAAATCGGCTTCTCCCTTGCGGCGAAAGGCGTTGTCTACCGAGCCGTAGCGGGTGCCAAACACCGCGTAAGCGCCGTTAAAATGCGGTTTTTCGCAAATATAAATGGGCAGGCCGCTGGGGTGCTCTGCCAGCAGGTATTCTTCTTGCAGTTTTTCGTTTTGAAAGCGCGTTATCTTCATGCGGGCGAACCCTCCTTTTCTGCCGGTTGTTCCTCGTTGGCTTTTAAGGCAAATACGGTATCCAGCGTCAGGGCGTTCGCCGCCTCTACCACCGCCTCGGCGGTAACGCCGCGAAGCTCTGCCATCCACTCCTCCGGCGAGGGCTGTGCGGCGTCGAACAGGCGGCTGATATACCACGCCAAGAGAGACAATTGCGAGTCGGCAACGCTGCGGGCGGAGTCGGTTAAGCTGAGCAGCGAGGCAGAGAGCAGCGATTCGTCAAACTCGCCCCGCTGTAAGGCGGCAAGCTGGGCGAGAATTTCTTCTTTGGCGGGTTCAATGTTGCGGTTTTCTATGCCGCAGTCTACGCACACAAAGCCTTTGGTAGATTGCAGCCGCGCCGCGCAGTAGTAGCAGAGGCTGCGCTGCTCTCGCACCACGGTAAACAGGCGAGAGTAGGGCGACCCGCCGAACATATCGCAAAACACGTGCATGGCCAAATTGTTTTGCTCTAAAGACGAGACGGTAGAGCGGAACCCTAAAACCAGCTTGCCCTGGGTTAGGGCCATGGTTTCGCTCACTTCTTTTACGCCCGCCGGGGCGCGGTAAACAAACCGGGGGCTGAGGGGCTTGGGGGTGCGGCCGAACTGCGAAAACCGCGCCAGCACCGCGTCATAAACCGGCTGGGGGTCGGCGCCCCCCACCACCGAAACAATGGCCGGGGCGTTTTGCAGCATTTGCCGCCAGCAGGCTACCGCGTCTTGCCCCGTTAGCTTTTCTACCGCCTCTACGGTGCCGCCAATGGGAATGCCAAAGGGTTCCTCCGGGCACATGGCGCCGTACATGCGGGCAATGGCATAGCGGCGTTTGTCGTTCAGCAGGCCCTCAATGGATTCTACCAGCAGGCGGCGGCAAAGGGCTACTTCCTCTGGCGAAAAGTCGCCGTCGGTTAAATTGGGGGCAAACAGCGCGTCGCACAAAAAAGCGGCGGCCTCTGCCAGCAGCGGTTCGCCGTGCAGGGCGTAGCGGTCGTTGATGACCGAAATGGTAGCCGAAAGCAACTGCAAATCGGCCGCCTTGTTTACGGCGGTAAAAAAGCGTGCGCCGTAAAGCGAAAGCAGCTTGCGCTGCAGCGCAACGGGAGTGTTATAAAGGGCGGTTGTGTGCTCCAGCAGGCGGGCCAGCAGCGAGGCGGCCGCCGTACCGTCTAAATCTAAAGGAAGCACAAAAGAAATGGTGATCAGGCTGGTCTTAAACCGGTCGGTTTGAATAGACAAACCGGTGGTTTCGGGCGCCAGCAGCGTTTGTTTGGTTGTATGGTCCATCGTTCCACCTCCACTAGGTCTAGTATACCAAATCTTCCCCTTTATTGCAAGAGTCGATTTGCGCTCTGAGTCGCCCCGTGCGGTCGGTTGTTAAGGTGATTTCTCGCGCTTTGCCGTTCAGCGGCAGGGTAACCCCGGTGCGGCAGGGGGCGGAAAGGCGAAAATGCAGGGTAAGCGGGGTGCCCGCCAGCCTAAGGCGCAGGGTAGCCCGCCAAAGGGCGGGGGGCAGCGCCGGGCGCACCGTCAGCAGCTCGCCCTGCCGGTGCAGACCAAACATTTCCTCTAACACAATGCGGTAAAACCACCCAGCGGCGCCGGTGTACTGGGTCCAGCCCGCGCGGCCGGGTTCGTCCGGATGAGCGGCCACGTCGCCCGCCAGCGCGTAGGGTTCGCCCTGGTAGCGGGCGGCGGTTTGGGTCATGCGGCAGCGCTCGGCCGGGTTGCAGTCGCGAAGCAGCTGAAAGGCACGGTCGGTTTGGCCCTGCCGCAAGAGCGCCAGCAGGTAAAAGAGCGCACCGTGGGTGTACTGCCCGGCGTTTTCGCGCACACCGGCGGGGTAGGCGGCAATATAGCCCGCCGGCAGGTTGCGAAAGGCGGGGGTAAAGAGCCGCAGCAGGCGCAGCTTGTCGTCATACAGTCGCTGCCAGGCGGTTTCCATAGCAAGGGCTACCCGTTCCTCTTTCAGCCCGCCGCAAAGCACCGCAAAGGCCTGCGGCAGCAGGTCAATGGTATTTTCTTCTGAGCGGTCGCTGCCAATCACCCGGCCGTCGTCAAAGGTGGCGCGGGTGTAGTGGTCGCCGTCCCACGCGTGGGCCTCCACCGCCGCCCGGCAGGCGACGGCACGACCTCGCAGGGCGGCGGCTTCCGACTCGTCTCCCATTTTTTCACACAAGGGGGCAAACAAATCCATCACCAG
>CANQGN010000058.1 GCA_947623215.1 uncultured Clostridia bacterium | reverse complement strand
GCCTGCTTGGGGGGCAGAGCGCCGCGCTGGTAACAGACGCCGGTATGCCCGCTATTTCTGACCCCGGCGAGGGGCTGGTGCGGCTTTGCCGAGATGCCGGCATCCCCGTGGCCGCCGTGCCCGGGCCCGCCGCCCTTACTACCGCGCTGGCGCTTTCCGGCATGTCAGCCGGTCGCTTTTGCTTTGAGGGCTTTTTAAGCGTGGGCCATAAAGAACGTGCCGCTCATTTAGCCGCTTTGGCGGCCGAACCCCGCACCATGATTTTTTACGAGGCCCCCCATAAATTAGCCGCCACGCTGGCCGATTTGCTGTCGGCGCTGGGCGACCGCCCGCTGGCGCTGGCACGGGAGCTTACCAAAGTGCACGAAGAAGTGATTATCACCACCCTTGCCGCCGCCGCAGAAAAAGCGGCCGAAACCCCGCCGCGCGGCGAGTACGTGCTGGTGGTGGGCGGCTACCAAAAACCCGCCGGGGCCGACCGCGAAGAAGCCTTTGCGGAGGGGCTCACCCTCGCCCGGCGGCTGGTAGAGCAGGGCACGCCCCCCTCTGCCGCCGCCCGCGAGGCCGCCCGGGTTACCGGCTGCCAAAAAAACGCGCTTTACGCCGCGCTGCTGCAAAGGAACGATTAAATTCATGCCACACCATGCCAAACGCACCAAAAAAATTCGCCGCCTGCGGCTGGCGCTCATTTTGCTGCTCGTTATTGTGCTGCTCGTCGGCTTTTGGGCGTTTGAAAATTTTACCTTTACCGTCCACCGCACCACCATTACGAGCGATAAAATTACCACCCCCCTTACGCTGGTGCACTTAAGCGACCTGCACGGCGCGGTGTACGGCAAAAACAACCGCAAGCTGCTGCGGGCGGTCGAGCGCCAGTCGCCCGACCTGATTTTTACCACCGGCGACATGTACACCTATGGCGACGACGAGGGGCGAGAAGTCGCCCTTGCCCTATATGGGGAGCTTGCCAAAATCGCGCCGGTGTACGCCGTGCCGGGCGAGCACGACCGTAACGAGGCGGATGAAGCCGCTCTTACCGCCCTTGGCGTTACGCTGCTTTCTTACCGCCAGCAAACCCTTACCGTAAAGGGCAACCAATTGCGGCTGTACGGCATTGACAACGTTTATTATACCGACACCTTTAATTTGTTTTATGAATTCGACAAGCCCCCCGCCGATTCTTACAACATTCTGCTGGCGCATATCCCAAATTTTGAGGCCTTTAACTGGTTCGGGCCGGATTTATCCCTCTGCGGCGACACCCACGGGGGATTGGTGCAAATTCCTTTTTTGGGGCCGCTCTACTTTGACGGCGAGTGGCTGCCGGAGGTGACGGGCGGCGACAAAACGGTAACGGACAAGGGCCTGTTTGACACCTACACCGGCCACGTATACGTTACCGGGGGGCTGGGCAACTACCCCTACCCGCTGCGGCTCTTTAACCGACCGGAGCTTTCGGTGCTCACCCTCGCCCCGGCGGAGGACTAAGGAGAAAAAGGAGAAAAAAGCCATGTTCAAAAACAAAGCCCGCACCAACCGGGCGGTGCTCACCCGGCTTACAGGCAAGCCCATTCGCTACGTCGCCGCGCGGGACGAGCACAACGTAGAAGAAGTCATTGGCCGCGCCGGGCGCATTGTGCTAAAGGATGACGAAGTGCAAATCAACTGCGAGGGGCAGGTGGTGTTTCGCTGTGCCGCCAAAGGGGCGGAAATAACGGAACTGCTCAGCCTTGGGGGCGCCCGCGTTACCGGCGACATGCCGCAGGGCCGCCGCTCGGTTACCGTTTACTTTACCGGCCGCCAAACGCTCTAATGGTGAATGGCGGCGGAGCGCGGCGGCAAGCCGCAAGCAGTAAGGGCGCGAGGCTGCGCCCTTTTTTGCTGCCCGCCGGGGGTGCAAAACGCCAAAAAGTAGGGGAAAAGCCCCCTTATGGAAGGGTCAAACTGCCCCGCCCGGCCGAAAAGGTCAAAAAAAGTCAAACTTTTTTTGAAAAAGACTTGACAAACCTTGGAAAGCGGGGTACAATAGACCATGTTAGCACTCTAAGTGTTCAAGTGCTAATTTCAAATTGCAGCCAGAAAGAAGGGAACCGCCGTATGAATACCGCCGCGCGCAAGCAGTTGGTGCTGGGCAGCATTGTAGAGCTCTACATTCGCACCGGGGAACCGGTCGGTTCCAAGGCGGTTTCCGCCCATTTGCACGATATTTGTTCTTCCGCCACCATTCGCAACGACATGAGCGAGTGGATAGACCGGGGCTACCTACTCCAGCCCCACACCTCCGCAGGGCGGGTGCCTTCTTCTCTCGGCTTTCGGTATTACATCGACCATTTAATGCCGGCCTATGAGCTGCCCGCTGCCAGCAAACAGCGGCTAAGTCTGGCGCTGCCCAAATTTCGCGGCGACCCCGACCGCTTTTTAACCGACACGGTCAAGGCCGTGGCCCGCTTAACCCGCTGCACCGCCATGATAACCTCCCCCGTAGAGCCCAAAGCCACCTTAAAGCGGCTGGAGCTGTTGCAGGTGGGGGGCAGTGCGGTGCTGGTGGCGCTGCTTACCTCTTCGGGTCTTATGAAAAGCAAGGTCTGCCATTTGGACGCACCCATTGCGAGCGAGGATTTGGAGCGGCTGTCGCTGGTGCTTAACGAGCGATTTGCCGGGCTGCCGCTTACCTCCCTTACCCCCGCCGTTACCCAGCAGCTGGCCGTTTCGTTTGGGCCTTACGCCTTTCGCTACGCCCCGCTGCCCGACTGTGCGCCGCACAGGACGCCGCCCGCTGCGCCCTGCATTTAGAGGGGCAGGCCAATTTGCTGCTTTACAAAGAGTTTTCGCCCGCAGCGGTTATTGAGCTGTTCAGTCGGCGGGAGTCGCTGCTCCGTCGCTTGCAGCAGGCCGATCGGCTTTCGGTTTACGTGGGCGACGAGCTGGAAGACGAGGCGCTGCAAAACGCCAGCTTAATTGCCGCCAGCTACACCGTCGGCGGCGCCCTAAAAGGGCGCATGGCGGTGCTCGGCCCCTTAAAGGCCGACTATACCCATTTAATTCCTACGGTCGCCTATTTGGCAGAGGCAACCGAAGAAAGCTTAGAGCCCTTTATTTAACAGTTAGGAGTGTCATCATTGAGTAAAACCAAAAAACCGGCCGACCCGGTAGAGCAGGCGAGCAAGGCCGGCCAGCCGGAGGCCGAGCAGCAGGCGGCAGAAACGCCGCCCGCCGCCGAGGCAGAGACCCAAACCCCGCCCGATGCAGAACCGGCAGAGAAAACAGAACAGGCTGAAAACGCAGAAAATGCGGAAAAGGCGGCAGAAGCGGAGCAGCCCAGCTGCGAAGCCCTGCAACAGCAGCTGGCAGAGCAAAAAGACCTGCTGCTGCGCACCGCCGCCGAGTATGACAACTACAAAAAGCGCACCCAGCGAGAAAAAGAGGAGCTCAGCCACTTTACCAAGTGCGCGCTCATAAAAGAACTGCTGCCGGCGCTGGATAATTTTGAACGCGCCGCCGCCGCGGGCGAAGAAAACCCGGCGGAATACCGCAAGGGTATGGAAATGAGCGTGCGCCAGCTGACCGAGCAGCTGCAAAAGCTCGGCCTTACCGAAATCGAGTGCGAGGGCCAACCCTTTGACCCCGCTTACCATAACGCCGTTTCTCAAATAGAACGGGAGGACCTGGGCGAAAACGTAATAGCGCAGGTTTACCAGAAGGGCTATTTGCTGGGCGACACGGTCGTGCGCCACGCCATGGTGGTTGTGGCCAACTGCCGGTAACAGAGGTTTTCATGATTCATAACAATATATTGGATTGATTTTCAGGAGGAGACTATTCATGGCAAAAATCATTGGAATCGACTTAGGTACCACCAATTCCTGCGTAGCGGTTATAGAGGGCGGCGAGCCGGTCGTCATCGCCAACGCAGAGGGTTCGCGTACCACCCCTTCGGTGGTCGCCTTTTCTAAAACCGGCGAGCGCATGGTAGGGCAGGTGGCAAAGCGCCAGGCCATCACCAACCCCGACCGCACCATTGCCTCCATTAAGCGAGAGATGGGCAGCACCTACAAGGTAACGGTAGACGATAAATCGTATACCCCGCAAGAAATTTCGGCCATTATTCTGCAAAAATTAAAGGCAGACGCCGAAAGCTATTTGGGCGATACCGTAACCGAAGCGGTGATTACCGTACCGGCTTACTTTACCGACGCCCAGCGGCAGGCCACCAAAGACGCCGGCAAAATTGCCGGGTTGGAAGTAAAGCGCATCATCAACGAGCCTACGGCCGCCGCGCTGGCTTATGGCATAGACAAAGAAACCGATCAAAAGGTCATGGTATACGACCTCGGCGGCGGTACGTTTGACGTTTCGATTATAGAAATGGGCGACGGCGTGCAGGAGGTGCTGGCCACCGCCGGCAACAACCGCCTGGGCGGCGACGACTTTGACAAGCGCATTATGGACTGGATTGTAGAGGGCTTTAAGAAAGAAAACGGCATTGACCTCACAGCCGACAAAATGGCCATGCAGCGCATTAAAGAGGCGGCAGAGAAGGCCAAAATTGACCTTTCTGGCATGACCACCGCCAACATTAACCTGCCCTTTATTACGGCGGATTCTACCGGCACCAAGCACTACGAGGGCACGCTCACCCGCGCCAAGTTTAACGAGATTACCGCCGATTTGGTAGAGGCCACCATGGGCCCCGTGCGGCAGGCGCTCAGCGACTCCGGCCTGTCGGCTTCGCAGCTTGACAAAGTGCTGCTGGTGGGCGGTTCTACCCGCATTCCCGCCGTGCAGGAGGCTATTAAAAACTTTACCGGCAAAGAGCCCTTTAAGGGCATTAACCCGGACGAATGCGTGGCCGTTGGCGCGGCGCTGCAAGCCGGCGTGCTGGGCGGCGACGTAAAGGGTCTGCTGCTCTTAGACGTAACGCCGCTGTCGCTCGGCATTGAAACCATGGGCAGCGTGAACACAAAGGTCATCGAGCGCAACACCACCATTCCGGCCAAAAAGAGTCAGGTGTTCTCTACGGCGGCAGACGGCCAAACCTCGGTAGAGGTGCACGTGCTGCAAGGCGAGCGCGAGTTTGCCAAAGACAATAAGACCCTCGGCGTCTTCCATTTAGACGGTATTGCCCCCGCGCCGCGCGGCGTGCCGCAAATTGAGGTGACCTTTGACATTGACGCCAACGGCATTGTAAACGTTTCGGCCAAAGACCTCGGCACCGGCAAAGAACAGCACATCACCATTACCTCCAGCACCAATATGTCGAAAGAAGATATTGACCGCGCGGTAAAAGAGGCGGAGCAGTTTGCCGCCGAAGACAAAAAGCGCCGCGAAGAGGTAGACATTCGCAACAACGCCGACCAAATGGTTTACCAGTGCGAGAAAACTTTGACCGATATGGGCGACAAGCTGGACGAGACCGAAAAAGCCGACCTGCAAGCGGAGATAGACAAAACCAAAGAAGCCTTAAAGGGCGAAGATATTGAGGCCATCAAAAAAGCCAACGAAGCCCTGCAACAGGCCATGTTTAAAGTCTCTGAGAAGATTTACAAGGCCGCGCAGGAGGCCGCCGCCGCATCCGGTAATGCCCCCGCAGGCGATGCAGGCGCCGCCGCGCCGGACGGCAACGTGTACGACGCCGACTTTACCGACGTAGACGACAACAAACAGGAATAAACGCAACCAAACCAACAGGAAAGCGCGGCAGAAGGGGTTTTACACCTACTCCCTTCCGCCGCTGTTCCTGTGTTATGCTGGAGTGAAGAGTTTTGGCAGATAGCAAACGCGATTTTTACGAGGTGCTGGGGCTGGATCGCAGCGCCACCGACGACCAGATAAAAAAGGCCTACCGCCAGCTGGCCAAAAAATACCACCCGGACCTAAACCCGGGCGACAAGGCGGCCGAAGAGCACTTTAAAGAGGTAAACGAGGCCTACGCCGTGCTTTCAGACGCCGAGAAAAAGGCCAAGTACGACCAGTTTGGCCACGCCGGGGTAGACCCCAACTTTGGCGGCGGCGGCTTTGGCGGCGGGGGATTCGGCGGCTTCGGCGGCGATTTTGGCGACCTGGGCGATTTGTTCAGCAGCTTTTTCGGCGGCGGCCGCCGCAGCAACCCCAACGCCCCCCGCAAGGGCAGCGACGCAGAGGTAAACGTGGTCATCTCGTTTGAAGAGTCGGCCTTTGGCTGTGAAAAAGAAATCACCCTGCCCCGCATTGAGGTCTGCGCAGACTGCCGGGGCAGCGGCGCCAAGGCCGGCACGCAGCCCACCGTTTGCCCGGCCTGCCACGGCACCGGCCAAATTACCGTGCAGCAGCGCACCGCCTTTGGCGTTATGCAAACCCAGCGCCCCTGCGACCGCTGCCGGGGCAAGGGCAAAATTATAGAGCAGCCCTGCAAAACCTGCGCCGGTAAGGGCGCGGTGCGCCGCAGCGTGAAGCAAAGGGTTAAAATTCCCGCCGGCATAGACGACGGCCAAACCTTTGTGCTGCGCGGCGCGGGCAACGCGGGGGCAAATGGCGGCCCGGCGGGCGATTTGCGGGTAAACGTTTCGGTACGCCCCCACGCCATTTTTGACCGCCGCGGGTTTGACGTTTGGTGTGATTTTCCCCTTACCTTTGCCCAGGCGGCGCTGGGCGACGAAATTGTGGTGCCCACGCTGGACGGCAACGTAAAATACACGGTACCGGAGGGGGTACAGCCCGGCGACGTGTTTAAGCTGAAGGGCCGGGGGATACAGCGCATTAACAGCAATTTGCGGGGCGACCAGTACGTGCGCATTTCGCTCGAAGTGCCCCGCAACCTCACTTCTAAACAAAAAGAAGCGCTGCGCGAGTGGGAGAAAAGCATTTCCGATTCCAATTACAAAGCCCGCAAGTCCTTTTTCAGCAAGGTGAAATCCGCCTTTAAATAAGTACAAGAGAATCGGTTTTTAGAGGAGAGGAACATGGAAGCAGTTCAAATGATTCTGACCCTGCTGCTCATAGGCTTAGCGGTCTGGTTACTGGTCGCCGTTTTGCTGGGGCAGAGAAGCGACAAAAAGCCCGCTTACTGCCGCGATTTAGAAGAGCAGCTGGCCGTGCTGCGCACCAAAACAGATGATTTGCTGACCGCCCTGCGGGAAGAAATGCGCATCAACCGCGACGAAACCAACCGCCAGTTAGAGCGGGTGCAAACGCTGGTGCGCGAAATGCAAACCCTCAATGCCCAAAACAGCGATAAAATCACCACCGCCGTGCGCGAAAATCTGGATAAAATTTTGCAAAGCAATGAGAAAAAGCTGGAGCAAATGCGGGCCACGGTAGACGAAAAGCTCAACGAAACCCTCACCAACCGGCTGAACAGCAGCTTTAAAACGGTGGGTGAGCAGCTGGAGAACGTGCATAAATCACTGGGCGAAATGAAAGAGCTGGCAAGCGGGGTAAGCGACCTGCAGCGGGTGCTCACCAACGTAAAGGCGCGGGGCACCTGGGCTGAGGTACAGCTGGGCAATTTGCTGGAGCAAACCCTCACCGCCGAGCAGTACGAGCGCAACGTTTCGCCCAAAGGCGACCGCAACCGGGTAGAGTACGCCGTCAAAATCCCCTCGCGCGAGCAGGAGGGCGCCTTTGTTTGGTTGCCCATTGACTCCAAGTTCCCGCAAGAGGATTATCTGCGGCTTTCGGAAGCGGCAGACAAGGCAGATAAAGACGCGGTAGAAGCCGCCGCCAAGGCGCTGGAACGGGCGGTAAAGGAAGAGGCCAAAACCATTTCATCCCTCTACATCAACGTGCCCCAAACCACCGATTTTGCCATTTTGTTTTTACCTACCGAGGGGCTGTATGCCGAGGTGCTGCGCCGCCCGGGGCTGTGTGAAGAAATACAAACCAACTACCGGGTCATGATTTGCGGCCCCACCACCCTCACCGCCTTTTTAAACACCCTGCGCATGGGCTTTCGCACCATTGCGCTGGACAAACGCGCCGCCGAGGTGTGGAAGATTCTCAGCGCCGCCAAGGGGCAGTACGAAAAGTTTGAAGTGGTGCTGGCCAAAGCCAAAAAGAAGATTGAAGAGGCCGGCAGCTCGCTGGACGACGCCACCAAGCGCAACGACATCATTCACCGCAAGCTCAAAGGGGTAGAGTCCATTGCCCCCGCTGAGGCCGACCAAATGCTGGGCCTGCCCCAGGCGGAGGCAGACGAGGAATAACGTTCCTTTATAAAAAGCCTACATAAAAATCCCCCGGCGCGGAACGGTTTTGGCAATCGTTCTACGCCGGGGGTTGTTGTATTTGGTAAAAGAGGGGAGAAGCGGTTAGGCGAGCAGAGCTTTGTCGTTTACAAATTCGTCGCCGCTCACCTGGTTAAAGGCTTGCAGCAGCCGCTCGACCGTCAGCTGTTTCTTCTCTTCGCCGCTAAAGTCTAAAATAATGCGGCCGCTGTCCATCATAATCAGCCGGTTGCCATGGGCAATGGCGTCTTTCATGTTGTGGGTCACCATCAGGGCGGTCAGGCCGCTGTCTTGAATAAAGCGGTCGGTCAGCGCAAGCACCGTTTCAGCGGTTTTGGGGTCCAG
>CANQGN010000057.1 GCA_947623215.1 uncultured Clostridia bacterium | reverse complement strand
CACCCGCTCGGGCGGGGCGTCGTAACAGCGGGCAATAGCGTCAATAAGGCCGGGGGCGGAGCAAAAAATGCGGTGGTAGCCCCGGTGCATACAAAATATGCGGGCGTTTTGCGACGAAGGGCCTTCCGGCGAGTCAAGCGCCGTGTAGCCGAAGGTTTTCAGCAGCCCCAGCGCGTGCCACAGCTGGTAAATTTTCAGCTGGCGGTGGTGGCGCAGCATACAGGCGGTCAGGCAGTAGCCGTCTAACACGGCGGCCTTGGCGGTGGCAAGGTGGGCCATTTGGGTAAACAAATGCAGCCCGTAGCGCACCCGGCCAAAAAGGTTCGGGGGAATCATGCGGCAGAGGGTGACGATTTGCAGCCGGGGCTGGCGGCGGCGAAGCTCCTGCGCTAAGAGCACAAAGTCCATACCCGGCACGTTTGCCTGCCGGCTGATGAACACCACCTTCTCTTTGGGGCGCAGCAGCAAAAAGGGCAGGTAACACAGCCGCAGCGCCTGCCGCATGGCGGTTAATATGAGGCGTTTTAACATGCCGCTTCCCTCCGCAGCAGCTCCACCAGCCGCTCGGTTGCGTGGCCGTCGCAGGCAGACAAAAAGGTGCTGATAAATTCTGCCCGGTCTACCGGGGCGGGGGCGGGGGTAAGAATGGCGGCGGGCAGCTCGCTTTGGCGGGTGCACACCGGCCCGTATAGGTAGGTAGAAAGGTCAAAGAAAAAGTCGCGGTCGCGCTCATACGCCGCCCGGTCGGGCAAATAAAAGACAATCGGCCGCCCGAGCAGGGCGTACTCAAAAATGACCGAAGAATAGTCGGTGATTAACACGTCGGCCGCCAGCAGCAGGGGGTTAATTTCGCGCTCGGCCGACAAATCTACCACCCGGTCGGCTGCCGCCGCCGGTACCGGCAGGGGGGTGCGAATAAAGGGGTGCAGCTTGAGGCAGAGGGCGTAATCATCCGGTAAGGCGGCAAGCAGGGCCGCTGGGTCAAACCACTCTGCCGGGTAATGGGCCGCCGCGCGGTCGTTGCCCCGAAAGGTAGGGGCGAACAGCACAATTTTTTTGCCTTGCAGGGCGGGGTAGCGGGCAAAAAAGGCCTGCCGTGCGGCCTCCATGGCCGGGGGGTCAAAAAAGAAGTCGGTACGGGGCACGCCAATGGGGTAAATGCGCTCTTCCGGCAAGCCAAAGGCCTCTGCAAATGCCGGTACCACCCCGGGGGCGCTTACAATTACGTGGGTGTAGTTGCGGTGGGTAAGAGAGGTGGCCACCGTGCTGCCCGGCCGCCCCATGCGGGCAAAGCCCATGCGCTTAAACGCGCCGGTAGAATGCCACAGCTGGATGACCCTAGTTTGGGGCGAAAGGTTTAGGGGGTAAAGCCAGCGGGTGTAATCGTCTAACAAAATAAACCGGTTTTCGGCGCATTTTTGCAGCCGCTCGCGGCGGGTGGCGGCGTCGCCCTCTAACAGGGTAGAAACGGTAAATTCGGTGCCCTTTAAGGCCTCTGCCACAAAGGCATGGTTGCCCGAAAGCGTGCTGCGCGAGGGGGAAATCAGCAGCACGCCGTGGGGGTTTTGCGGCCGGGTGCGCCGGGCGTGGGCAAGGGTTAGCCGGTCGGGCGCGGCCGCCGCCTTTTGCAGCAGGGGAAAGAGCGGGGCGGGGCAAAGGGTACGCAAATTCATAAAAGCCGAACGTTCCTTTCGGGCGGGTTTATTCTTGCTGCGCCTGTTGAATGAGCGCCGCAACGCGGGCGGTCGACTGCCCGTCAAACTGGTCGAAAAAGAGCTTTGCGAAGGCGTCCATACGGCCGGAGTCAAAGTCCTCCCGTTTTATCGCGTCCGTCAGCTCCTGCTGGGTGTAAACCAGCCGCCCGGGGGCGTTACGGGGCAGGTCAAAGTAAAAGTCGCGGTCGCGCACGTAATCGCGCAAATCAAATACGTAAAAGAGCATGGGCAGCTTTAACAGTGCGGCCTCAAAAATAAGGGAGGAATAGTCGGTAATAACCGCGTGGCAAACAAACAGCAGGTCGTTGAGCTCGCTGCTGGCAGATAAATCCACCACCCGGTCGCGGCAATCTTCCGGTACCGGCTGGGTTTGGGGCACAAAGGGGTGGTGCTTAATAATCAGGGCGTAGTCCGGCCCCAGCGCGCGCAGCAGAGCGCCTACGTCCAGCCGCTCTACGGGGTAGTAGGCGGTCTCTTTTACCGTACCGCGAAAGGTGGGGGCAAAGAGCAAAATCTTTTTGCCCTGCATGGCGGGGTAGCGGGCAAAAAAGTCTTGCCGCGCCTTTTGCTTGTATTCATCCGAGAAAAATACGTCGGTACGGGGAATGCCGGTGGGCACTACCTTTTCGTCTGAAATGCCAAAGCCCTCGGAATGGCAGCGTTTGCAGTAGGTAGAGCTGACGGTTACGTAGTCGTAGCTGCGGTGGTTGCGGGTGGGCTGGGGGGAGCCCGCCGGTTTGCCAAGGCGGGTAAAGCCAAAGGTTTTAAAGGCCCCGCAGGCGTGCCAGAGCTGAATCAGGCGGGTGGGTTTGCGCAAATCTAAAAAATGAATTTGGGGGGTGTATTCGTCCAGCACGATCACCTTGCTCACCGCGCAGGCGTGGCAAAAGCGCAGCAGGGTAAGGGGGGGCAGCAGCACGTTGGGGCGGTAGCACAAAATGAAGCGCAGCGAAAGGGCGGGGTCATCTTTTAATTGCTCGTGCACAAAGGCAAAGTTGCCCGAAAGGTCGCTGCGGCGCATCGAGATAAAGGTAACCCGGTTTTTCTTGACCGGCAGCAGGCAAAAGCAGGCGAAAATAAAGCGAATGACCTGCCGGTAGGCCTTGTACAGGGTGACCTTGCGGTAAGAAAAGCGGGAGATACGCTGGTTGACGTGGCCGATGACCCGCCGCAGGGGATTTTGGGTTTTTACCCGCGGGTCCAGCTTGGTGGCGCCGCAAAACGAAAGCAGCGCTTCCAGCAAAAACCAGGGCAGCAGGCAAAGGCCGATGCAGTAAGTAAGCAAATAAAACAGGCTGCCAAAAGCCGCCGCCAGGGCGGCAAACGACCGCCGCACGGCGGTTTGGGGTTTTTGGCGGATATGAAAAAATCCCTCCGCCGGCGTGAGCAGATAGGAGCGATCGTCCGTCTCCAGCGCGTCCGGCGCGAGAGAAAAGGCGGCGCCTTCTACGTATTCGTTGCCGTAAGAGAGAATGAGCCGCAGCGTGCCGGGCAGGCGGCGGCGGGCGGTGGTCCAGTAAATATGCTCCAGCATATAGGTGTATTGCCCGGCAAATTCGCACCGGTCGCGCACAAACGAAACCTCGCGCAGCGGCAGCGGAATGCGGCGGTTTTCTTGCCCGTTTTCAAAATAGAGCACCACCTTGGGCTGTGAGAGAAAGGGAGCGTCGGCTAATGCGGGGTCGTGAATAACGCCCGACAAAGAGAAGGTCATGCGGTTGCCCGCAAGCACAAGCGACGTGACGGTAAGTTGGTAGTCCAACGGTGATAAACCTCCGAATACAAAAAATGAATTACTGAATCAGGGTGCGAAACCGCGGCACGGTGACTTCATAATTGCGTTCGCCCTCAAAAACCGACGAGGTGCCGGTGACGAATAAATCGGTACCGGCGGCCCGCATGTGGGGGGTGTTGGCCCAGCTTACGCAGCCGTCTACTTCTAACAGCAAGTCGGGGCGGCCGTCGGCGTTCAAGAGGTCGCGCACGGCCGCCAGCCGCTCAAAGCTGCCGGGCACCAGCGGTCGGCCGGAATCGCCGGGGTAAACGGTCATCACCAGCACGCCGTCGCATAGCGGCAGCAGGGGCTTTAAGCGTTCCAGCGGGGTGTCGGGGCTAATGGCCAGCAGCGGCTTTGCCCCGGCGGCGCGGATTTGCCGCAGCACCTCCGGCTGGTTTTCGCAGGCTTCTATGTGAAACGAGAGCAGGTCGCCCGCCCCCAGCTCCATGGGGGCAAAGTATTGCTCCGGCCGGTAGCCCATAATGTGAATGTCCAGCCGCATGGTGCGCACCGCCGCCCGGCAGGCCCGCACAAAGCCGGTGCCAAAGGTAATGTTGGGTACAAAGCGACCGTCCATAAAATCCAAATGCAAATACTCCACCCCCTGGGCCTCCAGGCGGCGAATGTCGCGCTCTAAATTCAGCAAGTCCGCGCACATAAGCGAAGCGGAAATTTTACCGGACGTCAAATGCAATCCCTCCTCAAAACGGGCGATTAGTCCATGCAAATCATCACTTTGTTAAAGGGTTCGGCGGCGTCGCGCATCAAAGCGAGGCCGTCTGCCAGTCCCTTTAAGTCAAAGCGATGGGTAATGAGCGCGTCGGCGTTGATTTGCCCCGCCGACAAGGCGGCGAGCACCGTGCGCCAGTCGTTTTTATCCGACGAATCAAAGCCGGAATTCCAGGTGCCGTGCACCGTTAACTGCTTGCGCAAAATTTGCCAGTAGGCGTCGCGCGGGAGCAGGTAGTCGCCGTGGGGGTTGCCCACCGCCAGCACGCTGCCGCCCGGCCGGGCGGAAAGCAGGCAGGAGCAGAAGGTGGCGGCGCAGCCTACCGCCTCTACCGCCAGGTCGGCGCCCATGCCGTCTGTTTGCTGCAACACCCACTCTACCGGGTCGGCCTTGTCGCTGTTCAAGAGCTTTTCAAAGCCCAGGGCTTTGGCGGTGTCAAAATTCGAGGCGGAGTTGCCCACCAACAGCACCTCGGTGGCACCGGCGGCGCGGCACCACTGGGCAATCAGCCCGCCAATGGTGCCCGGGCCGTATATCACCACCCGGTCGCCCAGCTTTAAATTGGTGTGGCGCAGGGCGTGCAGCGCTACGGCAATGGGTTCGCACATGGCCGCCTGCTCAAACGACACGTTGGCGGGCAGGGGGGCCAGGTTCCAGGCCGGGGCGGCCACGTACTCGGCAAAGGCGCCGTCGCAGCGGGAACCCAGATAGTTGTAGTGGCGGCACATCTCATATTTGCCTTCGCGGCAGCTGCTGCACGCCATGCAGGGAATAAGCGGAAAAACCGCCGCCCGCAGGCCGACGAGCGAATCGTCAACGTCTGGCGCTGTGGCTACCACCTCACCGGCAAATTCGTGCCCCGGAATGGTGGGGAAGTGGTAGGTGCCGTTTACGAACACGCGGGGAATATCTGACCCGCAAATGCCGGCGGCCCGTACCTTTACCAGTACCTCGCCGGGTTTTAAGGCGGGTACCGGTACCTCTTCGTAGCGCAAATCGCCCACGCCGTGCAGTACGTTGGCCATCATGGTTTGTTTCATGCTTTTGCTTCCCCTTTCTGCGTTTCAGGCTGCTCGTGCAGCAGCATTTCAAAGGTATGTAAATCTTCTACCGTGGTAATTTTTAAGTTGCGTTCGCTGCCCGCTACCAGCCGCACCGACATGCCGTGGCGGCAGGCAATTTGGCTGGTCCCGGCGGTGGCGGCGATTTCATCATCGCTCGCCGCGTCGTGAATGGCCAGGTACTCGCCAAAGCGAAAGGCCTCCGGCGCCTGCCCGGCATACAGGCGGCTGCGGTCGAGCAGCTGGTCTACCCGCTCGCCCGTTTCGCTGTAATAGACCGTGTCTTTTACCGTTATCACCGGCATGGCGCCGCCTTCTTCCGCCGCGGCGGCAAGGCAGGCGGCAATAATGGCGGGCGAAACCAGCGGGCGGGCGGCGTCGTGTATTAGCACCACGCCCTCGTTTGGCGTGCAGTCCTTCGCCGCTTTTAAGCCGTTGTAAATAGAGTGCTGGCGGGTGCGCCCGGCGGGGGCAAAGGCGAAAAACTTGGTAACCCCCTCGGCTTTTACCCACTCCTGCACGGCGGGCTGCCACTCCTCTGCCGCCACAATGACAATATGGTCAATATCATCGTGGCGCTGCAGGGTTTCTAAGCTGTAAAGCAGCACCGGGCGGCCCAAAACGGGCAGGTATTGCTTGGGGCAGGCGACGCCCATGCGGGTGCCGGTGCCGCCCGAGAGTAGAATGGCGGTATTCAAAATGGCAATCGTCCTTTCGGTGTTTGGTATAAGGGAAAGAGTTGGGGTATTTTCTCAGCGGTCTTCGCCTTCGTCCGCCGGGCCGGTGGGCAGCGGGCGGTCGAAGCCCTCGGTGCTTTCTTTCATAAACAAAATTTTCACCGTCATGAGCAGCAGCTTCAGGTCGTTGAGCAACGAATACTGTTCTATATACATTAAATCTAGCTTTAATTTGTCGTAGGCGGTGGTGTTGTACTTGCCGGCAATTTGGGCGTAGCCGGTCAGCCCCGCCTTTACCTTGGTGCGGAAGGGGAATTCCGGGATTTGTTTGGTGTAAAGCTCCACGTGCTCCAGCCGCTCCGGCCGGGGGCCGACCAGGCTCATGTCTCCCTTTAACACGTTAAAGAGCTGGGGCAGCTCGTCGATACGGGTTTTGCGTATAATTTTGCCCACCGGCGTAATGCGGGGGTCGTTTTCGGCGCAGGGGTGAGATTTCCCGTCTTTTTCGGCGTCTACAATCATGCTGCGGAATTTTAGCACGTCAAACACCGCGCCGTCCAGCGTGCAGCGCTTTTGGCGAAAGAAGACCGGCCCGCCGTCTTGCAGCTTAATGCAAAGAGCGGTGACGAGCATAAGGGGGGAGGTAACCAGCGCCATTAGCCCGGCTACCACCAAATCGAGCAGGCGTTTTAAAAAGGTCTGCTCGGGCGAAAGCCCGCCGTTGGGGCAAAGCAGCAGGGGGGTGTCGAATAAATCGACGTTGGCAGCCCCCCGCACAATGACGTCGGATATTTTGGGGGTGAGGTAGGCGCGAATGGACCGGCCGTAGCAATATTTTAACAGCTGGTTGCGCAGCGGCGACTTAACGTCGCAAATAATCACGCCGTCGTACCCCTCAAGGGCGTCAAACACGGCCGGCAGGCCGGCCTCTACGCTCATGGTATCGGCAATAATGTATTTTTCCGGCCGGGTGGCCATTTTACGCATTAAATCGTCAGAAAGCTTGCTGCCGTAAACCATGAGCAGCCGCCGGGGCGGGTACAGGTGGGCGTAGCCGTAGTTGGCCAGCACCGTCCACACCAGCAGCGCCGCCGCCTGCGCCAAGGTGAGCAGCAGCATGGGGTAGGCGGGCATGAGCTCCCGACCGATTAGACTCACCTGAAAGTAGGTGAGCACGTTGACCGGCAGCAGGGCGAGCAGGGAGGAGTAAAACACGTTGCCCGGCCGCAAATGCCCCACCCGGTAGCCGCCGTAAATTTTGGCGGTGAGCAGCAGCGCGGCCAAATAGAGGGCAAAAATCAGCCAGTTGCCCTTGGTTAAAAAGGGGCGAATGATAATATTGTTATAGCAACGGTACCACACCACGGCGTAAAACCAGGTCATAATCGCCAATATAACGGTGCTGGTACAAAACATGTAGCTTTTTCGGTGGTCTTTTTTTGGATTCATGGAACGCTCCACTTTCGTTCGGTATTTGCCGTAATAGGGTGAAACATGCACAAAAACCAAACCATACTTTATTACGGTACAATATACCACAAACGTTGCGCTTTTTCAAGTGTTTTCGTGTGCGAGAGGGGGGCAGGGGGGTTCATAACCCGCCGGGCGGGCGCATAAGCATGGTACTGTACACGATTTTGACAGAAAAAGGTGACGGTATGAGAACGCTTGACAAACGCACGGTTCAGCTGGGGGAATATATTGTGGAGCACCGTTCCACCGTGCGGGACACCGCCCGCAGCTTTGGCATTTCAAAATCCACCGTACATAAAGACGTGTCGCAGCGGCTGAAAACGGTTGACCCCGGGCTCTACCGGCAGGTAAAGCAGGTGCTGGAGCATAACAAGGCGGAGCGGCACATTCGCGGCGAGCTTGCCACCCGCGAAAAATACCGGCGGCGGCTGATGGAATCCCGCTAAAGGCCGGTGCCGTCAAAAGCCGGCAGGTAGCGGTCGGTAGCAGAGGAGCGGTCTTGCAGATAGCCGGCGTCAATCCCCGCTTCAAACAGCGCGTCGCGACATTTTTCATATTCCCGCCGGGTAATGCGCCGGTGCAGCAGCGGGTGGTTCGCCACCGCCTGCGTGGGGGTGTACTGGCTCATCAGGCTAAAGCCCACGCTGCCTTTGGGAAAGCTCTCTGCCACCCAGCGAATCACCGCCAGCGTGTTGCGAGTTTGCCCGGGCAGGATTAAATGGCGAATGAGCACCCCTTTTTGCAGCAGCCCTTCTTGGTTAAATTGCAGCGGGCCCACCTGCCGCACCATTTCGGTAATGGCGGCTTTGGCGCAGGCGGGGTAGTCCGGCGCGGCGGAGTATTCCGCCGCCGGTTCGGTTAGGGCGTATTTCATGTCCGGCAGGTAAACGTCTACCTTACCGGCCAGCGAAGCGACGGCCTCTACCGTTTCGTACCCGCTGCAGTTGTAGACCACCGGCAGCCCCGGCGGGGTGGCCAGCGCCCGGCGCACCACCGGCAGCACGTGGGTGGGGGTAACAAGCTCTATATTGTGCACGCCCTGCGCCTTCAGGCGATGAAAAATCGCCCGCAGGGCGGTTTCGTCTACCGGGCGGCCGCAGCGGCCGTCCTGACTGATTGCGGCGTTTTGGCAGTATATACAGCCGAGCGGGCAACCGGCGAAAAAAATCGCCCCGGCGCCCCGCTGCCCACTGATGCAGGGTTCTTCATCATAATGCGGGGCGGCCCGCACCACCCGCGCTTCGGCGGTTTTGCAATAGCCGAGCGAGGCTTCATC
>CANQGN010000056.1 GCA_947623215.1 uncultured Clostridia bacterium | reverse complement strand
GGCGACGTCACTTTTGCGATCGGGCAGAGTACGCAGCGCCTCGGCAAAGGCTTTGTTCTCCCCTACCAGCTCCGCTAAGGTTTGCTGCTGGGTTTCGTCCAGCAGTACCAGGCGGCGGCGCTCGCCGCCCGCTCCCCGGTAAACAAACTCTACCGTCTGGTAGTCGCGCGGGTCGTTCATGCGCATCAGCATATAATCGGCCACTTTTTGCATCCGGTCGTTTTTCACGTCCTCTACCGTTTTGGCCAGCGCCTCGGTTGCAAAGGCGATGGTTTTGGTATCGGTCAAGGGCAGCGCGGCCATTTTTTCGGCAAAGTAATTGTCGCTGGAGTGCTGCACCACCGAAACGCTGGTAAGCTCCTGCGGCTGCGGGCGGTAGGCCAGCACGGCGTTGGTAATGCCCGCCACCATGGCCAGCACGGCGGCGTCTGCCAGCAGCGCCAGCCCAAAGCCGGGCAGGGCGCGCAGCATGTTTTTGGCCTTGCGGGTGGTAAAAAGCTCAAAGAGCAGGTACAGGGCCAGCACCCCCAGCAGCAGCGCCAGTAAGGTTACCCAGTGAGAAGACATATCCGTACCGGTGCGCACGATGTCGTATATCATGCCCGCCGGCAGCAGCCCCAGCAGCATACCAAAGGTAATGCGAAAGACCGCCTGTAACCACCGCGCGGGGGAAGACTTGGTGGCCGTTTCGCTGCCCCGCCGGTGCAGCAGCACCAGCGCCAGCACCATGTAAAGCAAGCCCAGCGCCAGCGTGTAAAGGCCGCCCCAGGGGTTCATTAAACAACCGGTCACCGCTTCAAAGTCGCCGTTCATACCCGCCAGCACAAAGGGGCCTGCCGCCACGTTAATGCCGGGGGTAAAGAGGGGCGAAATAGCCTCGTCGCTCAGCACGCAGCTGTAGTTTTGCACCATGCCGGTTACCACCGTAATGACCACGCGTGGCACAAAGAGCAGCAGCAGCGCCACCAGCACGTTAGAGAAGGCGGTGCCGGTTACGCTCATGGCTACCAGCACGGCCGCCGCCACCATAAACTGGGCGGCCAGCATGTTAAAAATAAAGGGGGCAATGCTGGCGGGGAGCAGCAGTACCGAGGGGCGGGCAAAGCCGAGGTAAAGCACCAGCAGCAGGGCCGAGACCACCAGGGTGGTGAGCAGATTCCAGCACTCTATGGCCGCAAAGTAGCTTACGTGCACCGCCTCGCGCTTGTGCGGCAGGCTGTGGTAAAAGTCAGAGGCGTTGCGCCGGTTTAAATAGCGAAAGAGGTGCAGCGTCATCAGCGGCGAAAAAAGGCAGGTTTGCAGCAGCAGCAAAATGCCGATTTCTACAAAAGTATAGGTTTGTAAAACAACCTCCTCCGGGTGCTGCCACTGGGTAGACATAATAGAAAGCCAGGGCAAAACCGAGAAAACGGCGGTAACAAGCAGGCTGCCCAGCCCAAGCAGGCGGGTTTGGCGCAGCCCTTCGCGAAACAGGCCGCCGTGAAAAAACCGTTTAGTCATGACTCAATTCCTCCAATACCTCGCTAAAGTCGTAGCCCAGCGCCGTCATTTCGTACATAAACACTTCCTCCAGCGTGAGGGGCAAAATTTCGCACAGCAGCGGGTTTTTCGCCATCATTTTTTGCTGAATTTCCGCCCGGTCGCCCCGCACGATGACGTTTGCAACCGACCCGGTTTTGCTGAAGGAGACTACGTCTAAATCCTCAAACAGCTTAACCCCGTAAGGCTGCGAAAAGGCGGCCTGCACTTTAGAAACGTCTGCCTTTAAGTGGTTCACGTCGCTTTCCAGCACCACGCCGCCCCGGTGCAGCAGCACCAGCTGGTCGCAGGTATCCTCCAGTTCGCGCAGCGAGTGCGAGGTAATAATGGCGGTGGCGCCAAACTCCACCACGTCGCTGCAAATTAGCCCCTTTACCAGCTTGCGCATCACCGGGTCCAGCCCGTCAAAGGTTTCGTCAAACAGCAGCATTTTGGGCCGCACGCAAAGGGCCAGCAAAATGGCCGCCTGCCGCTTCATGCCTTTTGAAAAGGAATGAATGCTCTGTTTTTCCGGCAGGCGAAAGGCTTCTATAAGGCGCTGGTAGCGGTCGGTATCAAACCGGGGGTAAAGCGAGCGGTACATGGCCGCCATGCGCCGCAGCGTAGCGCCGGGTAAAAAGTAGAGTTCGTCCGGCACAAACATCATCTCCGCCTTTACGGCGGGGTTTTCGTACACCGGGCGGTCGTCTACCGTTATGCTGCCGCCGTCTGGCTTATACACCCCGGCGAGCACCCGCAAAAAGGTAGATTTGCCCGCCCCGTTTGAGCCCACCATGCCGTAAATGCAGCCGTTTGGTATGGTGCAGGTCACCTCGTCTAACGCGGTAAAATGCTCAAACCGCTTGGTCAGTTTGGTTGATTGAATCATGCTTGTTCGCTCCTCTCATCTAACGCCGCGTCTATGCAGCCCTTCAGCTCCCCGGCCGAAAGGCCGGCGCTCAGCAGCTCGGCCGCAAGGCGAGTAAACTCCGGCAGGCGTTCGCGGGCCTTTTTTTGCAGCAGCTCGGCCGCCGCCTCGCTTACAAAGCACCCCTTGCCCGCCACCGGGCAGGTAAGCCCCCGCTCGCAGAGCAGCGCGTAGGCTTTTTGAATGGTGTTGGGATTCACGCTCAGCTGGCAGGAAAGGCTGCGTACCGAGGGCAAGCGGGTACCGGCGGGGTAGACCCCAGCCATGATGAACCGCTCGATTTGCTCTATGAGCTGGTCGTAAATGGGTTTGCGGGAGGTATAATCTATTTGAAGCACCGAACCCCTCCTTTGGGTTGAACTGTACTATCTGTAGTAGTACAGTTGCATTATATCGCGCATAAGAGCGCTTGTCAAGCCCTTTTTTTCAACTTTTTAGATTTGACTTTTGGCCGCTCATTTGGTATAGTTAAAAAAACGTCGATTGGAGGCGTAATTTGGATGAACCCTGCTCCCATTCAGAGCTTTCAGGTGGATCATGATTCTATTACCCCCGGGGTGTATATTTCCCGGCAGGACGGGGATATTCTCACGCTGGATTTGCGCACCCGCACCCCCAACGCGGGGGAATATATGGACAACCTGACCATGCACTCGGTCGAGCATTTGTTCGCCACCTACATTCGCAGCAGCGCCATAGGCGACCGGGTGATTTACTTTGGCCCCATGGGCTGCCAAACGGGCTTTTACCTTTGCGTGCGGGGGCTTTCGGCGGCGGAGACCTACCCCTATATATTACAAACCCTGCGGCAGATTGTGGCCCACACGGGGCCCATGTTTGGCGCCAGCCGCAAAGAATGCGGCAACTACCGCAATTTAAGCGTGGCCGCCGGGCAGGCGGAGTGCAAGGCCTACCTTGCGCTGCTGGAAGAACATGCGCCGGGCGACTTTACCTACCCGCAGGGGGAAAGGGAGCGGAAAAAGGTATGATTGGTATCATCGGGGCCATGGAGGCCGAGGTAGCGGCGCTGCAACGGCTGCTGGAGCAGCCGGAGGTTATAACGATAAGTGGCATTCGCTTTATCAAGGGGCTGCTCTGCGGCAAGGCGGCGGTGGTAGCCCGGTGCGGCATTGGCAAGGTGTTTGCCGCCCTGTGCGCCGAAAGTATGATTTTGACCTTTCACCCGGACTGTATTGTAAACACCGGGGTGGCAGGCGGGCTGAACCCCGCGCTGGCAGTGGGAGACGTAGCGCTTGCTACCGCCACCTTGCAGCATGATATGGACACTTCCCCCTTAGGCGACCCGGTGGGGTTTGTCTCCGGCCCCGACCGCATTTTATTCCCTACCGACGAAACGCTTACCCGCCGCCTGGCGGCGGCCTGCGACCGCTGCGGGTTTGCCCATCTTGCCGGGCCGGTGGCCTCCGGCGACCGCTTTGTGGCCGCCCCGGCAGAAAAAGAGGCCATCGCCCGGGCGTTTGACGCCGTCGCCTGTGAAATGGAAGGGGGCGCCGTGGGGCAGGTGTGTTATGTAAACCAAGTGCCCTATGCGGCGGTGCGGGTGATTTCTGACTCCGCTACCGGCGAAGGGGCCATGGAATACGCCGCCTTTATGCCCATGGCCGCCGCCCGCAGCAGCGCCATATTAACCGCCCTGTTAGAGGCGGAGCAATAAAAAAAGAGGGTATTCGATTATGCAAACCATTCATTACCCCGTAAAGGGGCGCACCATGCAAGAGACCTTTACGCAGGAAATGCTAAACCGCCTGACCGCCCAGCTGGAGTTGTGGATGCAGGGCCCGGGGGTGGTGGGCGCACTACAGCTGCACGCCTGCTGGGGCAAAACCTCGGTGCTGGGCAAGCGCTACCAGGGGCAAACCGTTTCGCAATACCGCGACTGGATAGAGGGCGCCATGGCGCTGTACGACGCCACCGGCAACCCCAAGTGGCGGCGCATGGCGGGCGAATTTGTGGCCAACGTGCTCTTTTTGCAAGAGCCGGACGGCGGCTTTCGCCACGCTTCGGCAGAATTTGAACCTACCTACTTAACGAAGCAAAGCTGCCCCATTCACCAGTGCTCTCCCCTGCTGGCTTTAATGGATTACGACGGCTGGCAGCACGCCGACGGTGACCTCAAAGCCATGATTCGCCCGGCCATAGACCGCCACTGGGCGTGGTTTCACGACTTTTTTTGGAAAATCGGCAACGGCGGGCACCGCCCGCTGCCCCACCCCGGCTGGTGCGGGGTGACCAATCAGGATTTGGTGGTAGTAGCCGCCCTTTCGGCCTACGGCCGCCGCTACGGCGACTGGTCGCGGTTTGAGCAGTTTGGCAAACCGGCGCTGGAGGCTTATTTGGCCCCCGATCATTACTACGAGGCCATGGGATTGTTTGAGCGGGGCGACGGCGTGAATTTTGCCGAGCGCACCTCTTACTACACCATTATTGTAGACATGCTGCACCGCATTGCCGCCGATACCGGCGACGACCGGCTGATTGCCATTGCCGACAACGTATGCCGCCACTGGTTTGACGCCGCCTACACCGCGCCGGACGGCCTGACCCATTTGGCCTGGGGGGCCAAAACCGACGGCACAGACAAAAGCCGCGTAACCGGATGGGTGCAAACCCCCGTTACCTTTGCGGCCTACCCCAAAATCATTCAGTTTTTAGAGGATTACCTGACCCGCCACCCCAATGCCGAGCACCGGGCGATTTGGGAGCAGCTGCAAGAGACCCTTTGCGCCTACATATACGCCGACGGGCTGCGCCCGCTCGCCCTGTGGCCGGCCGACCCCATTTTGTCAATTGTCTCTTCCCCCGACCGCGAGGGGCTGTGGACCTTTTTGATTCGCTACTTGGACGAGGCGGTGCAGAACCCGCAGCCGGTATCTCTGCCCTGCATTCACCGGGTAAAGGGCAACTGCACCTGGAAGCAAAAGGGCAAGCTGTGGGCCATAGAAAAAGAGGGCGAGCGAGTGTACGGCGGCTATACCCCGCTGGCCTACGGCGTAACCCACGGGCCGGAGGAAGCCCCGGCTGTTGGCGACTTTGCCGAGCTGGAGGCCTGCGACGTGCTGGAAATTCTGCCCGACTAAAGGCGGGAAAAGAAAGGAAGACGCCCCACAATGAACGACCGGCAAACCGACGAATTTTTAGACGGCTACAAACGGCTGGAAGCCGCCGCCGCCCGCTTAGTGGGCTGCGACGGCCACGGCAGCGTGGTGCTGAAGCTCGCCCGCCACCGGGATTTTCAGCAATATGAAGAACAGCTGGACTACTGCCGCCAGGTGCGCAACCTGCTTACCCACGAGGCCAAAATAGACGGCCAGTACGGGGTCACCCCCAGCCCGGCGGTCATGGCCTTTTTGCAAAAAATGCTGACCATGCTGGAGCACCCCCGCACGCTGGCCCGGCAAATGACCCCGGTGGGGCGGCTGCTCTGCGCCCACCGGCCCGACCCGCTGCTGCCGCTGATGAAGCAAATGCTGGCCAAAGGCTTTAGCCACGCGCCGGTGTTGGAATCCGGCCGGGTGACGGGCGTTTTTAGCGTAGATACCGTGTTCCAATGGGTGCTGGCCGGGCAGCCGACGATTTCTGAGCAGACCACGGTAGACGATTTGGCGGAATTTTTGCCCCTCAGCCGCCACCCCAGCCGCAGTTATGAGTTTGTGCCGCCGGACATGCCGGTGCGGGACGCGGAGGATTTGTTTGACAAAGCCTACGACCAGAACCAGCAAATTAAGCTGCTGCTGGTAACCGACAAGGGCGACCCCCGCCACCGGCTGCTGGGGGTAGTCTCTCCCTATGACTTACTGGATAATCCCTTAACCTAAAGGAGGTATGCGCCATGGGGCATATACCCGCCGCCGCCACCGCCACGCTGGCCATACAGCCCTTTGAGGCGGCGCTGGCAGAAGAACGCGCCGCCCCCCACGACTACGACGCCGAGCGCTGGCTCTACCTGCCCTGCCGCTATACCGAGTACCGCTACATACTGGGCACGCGGGGGCAAAATCCCTTAATTTGCGTGGGCATTAACCCCTCTACCGCCGCCCCCGGCCGGTTAGACAATACCTTGCAATCGGTCGAGCGCATTGCCCGGTTTAACGGGCACGACAGTTTTCTGATGTTTAACGTCTACGCCCAGCGGGCCACTGACCCCCGCCTGCTGGACGAATGCTGCGACCTTCGCCTGCATACCGAGAACATGAAAGCCTTTGCCCACGTGCTGGGGGGGTATAAACCCGGCTGCACCCCCACCGTGTGGGCGGCCTGGGGCACGGTGGTAGAGCGCCGCCCCTACCTTGCCGCGTGTATGCGCGACATGGTGATGGTTGCCCGGCGCTACGGCGCCGTGTGGGTAACCGCCGGGCGCCGCTCGGTAAAAGGGCACCCCCACCACCCGCTCTATTTGCGCAGCGACAGCGTTACCGAACCCTTTGACATAGAAGCTTATTTGAATGCCTTATAACCAACGCAAAACCGCCGAACGAAACCTCGTTCGGCGGTTTTTTTAGAAGAATGGTGGTTCAAGAGCGCTGCCAGTCTTTTACGGCGGCGGCCTCGCGGTACAGGGCGGCGTAGCTGTTCAGGCGGCTGGGGTGAATGTCTCCCCTGCGGGCGGCCTCTGCCACCGCGCAGCCGGCCTCCCCGGTGTGGGAGCAGTCGGCAAAGCGGCAGGCCTTGGCAAAGGGTAAAAATTCCGGAAAGGCGAAGACTAAATTCTCTTTATAAATCCACTGCCCGCGCTCCATATCCAGCGACGAAAAGCCCGGGGTGTCTGCCACCAGCCCCTGCCCCACGGCAAAAAGCTCTACGTGGCGGGTGGTGTGCCGCCCCCGCCCCAGCTTGCGGCTGGTCTCGCCGGTGAGCAGCGCCAGCCGCTCGTCTACCCGGTTTAAAAGCGAAGACTTGCCCACCCCGGAGTTGCCGGTGAGCACGCTCACCCCCGGCTGAAAGAGCGACTGCCGCAGGGCCTCTACTCCCTCGCCGGTTTTGGCGCAAACCGGCAGCAGCCGCATGGGCACCGTGCGGTAAATTTGCTGTAACGGCGCCACGTCGCCCAAGTCGGTTTTATTGAGCACCAGCAGGGGTTCTATGCCCCGGTCAAAGGCCAGGGCAATCAGCCGGTCGAGCAGTAGCGGCACCGGCGCGGGGTCGGCCGCCGCGGCGATGATATACAACCGGTCAATGTTGGCCACGCTCGGCCGCTCCAAATAATTTTTGCGGGGCAGCAGGGTTTCGATGCGGCCCTCGCCCTCCGGCAGGGGCACAAAAGTTACCCGGTCGCCCACTAAAGGCGACTGCCCCTTTTCGCGAAAAATCCCCCGCGGCTTGCAAACAAACCGTTCGGCTGCTTTTTCGCTTCCCGCTCCCTCTGCCGCTACCTCGTAGCAGCCGGAGACAGCTTTTACAATGCGACCGGTCAGCACGCTCACGCTACCACCGAGGCCGTTTGTTGGCCGCTTACAGTGGGGGTGCTCGCCACCGAAGAAGCGGGCGACTCTACCGGCGGGGCGGAAGAAACGGGCGCGTCTTGCAGCAGCGAGGGGTCAAGCGGGTAGACCTGACTCTTGGAATATTCGCCGTTGGCGAAATTCAGCCGGTACTCAATGTAGTTGGCGCCGCTGTACTGCACCATAACGGTGGCGACGTCAGACGAAAAGTCGGCCAGCGAACGGGAGATGGTAAGCTTTACCTCCCGGTTGCCGGTTAGGGTGGCGGGGTCTACCTGCCCGGTGGTGTAAATGCTTTGGCCGTTGTAAAACACAGTGGCGACAAAGGGTTTTTGGGCCTCGGCCGGTACCGGCAGGTAAATGGTAACGGCGCTGCCGCTGCTTACCGTAAGATTAATGGTGGTGCCGCTGGAAACGGTAGACCCGGCCGACTGGCTTTGGTCGATTACGTAGCCAATGGGGTACTCGTTGCTCTCTTGGCGGGAGATTTTGCCCACCGTTAAGCCGTCGCCCTCTATCATGCGCTTGGCGACCTCTTCGGTCATGCTGGTGTAGTCGCCCACCTTTACAAAGCGGGTGGTGGCGCCCTTGCTTACGTAAATGACCACCTCGGTGTCGGGGTTAATGGATTCGCCCGCCGCCGGTATGGTGCCCACCACAAAGCCGTTGGCTACGTCGTCGCTGAAGACCTCTTTGGTAACGTAGTGAATGCCCAGCGCGTCTAAATTATTGGTAACGGTGGTAATGTTGTAGTTGGTGTAATCGTCCAGCACCTGGGTTTTGGGGCCAAGGCTGACCTTTACCACAATTTCCATTTTGCCTTTTATGGGCTTGCCGGGTTCGGG
>CANQGN010000055.1 GCA_947623215.1 uncultured Clostridia bacterium | reverse complement strand
GCCCGGCCGGTCGTCGCGCCGCTTGCGGAGTTTGAAAAGCGGGCGATTGGGGCGTTTTGGGGCTACGTGTTTAAATTCGTGTTCGGCTACGCCCACCAAAAAAGCGTGACCGCCTGCGTGAACACCGTGCGCACCGCGTCGACCTTTTTCGACCCGCCGGGGCCGGTGGAAATTGTGAAATAACAGGAGGCGGAGAAAATGAACAACGAAGACAAACAATCGGCCAAACAGTATTTGGGCAACCAAGACATCCCGGCATGGCGGTGGTACGCCTCCAACGACGGCACCGACAAAAAGGCGCAGCTTAACTTTTGCTCCAAAACAAGGTCGGAATATTTTGCAGAGTTAATTCTTAAACCAGAAAATTTTAACCGACTGGGAAAAATCAGCGAAAACGGCCGCACCCTGCCTTATATTCAAAAAAACCACGACGGCAAAACGCTGCGTACCGCCGGCGATTCCACGCGCGAAGAAGAACATATTGCCTTGGCGCTGTTTAGAGCGACGAAAGACGAACAGAAAACCTTTGCCCATATTGGCAGAATTGTTGATTATCAAACGCCGCTGAAAAAGGCGCAAAGCGACAAGGGAATCGGCAAAATTGATTTGCTGGCGTATCATGAATCTGACAAAACGCTTTATCTGTTAGAGCTGAAACGGGCGAAAAGCGTGGAGCGACTGCTGCGCGCCGCGTTGGAAATTTACAGCTATTCCAAACTGTTGGTGGCGGATAAAATCAAAGAGGAACTAAAGGAAAGGGGCTGCGACGTTGCGCAAATAAAACCGGCGGTTCTGCTGTTTGCGGATTCTTCGGCTTACAACGAATACGTCAATAACGAAAGCCCCAACACTATTGCGCTCATGCAAAAACTCGGCGTTGGGTTTTACGGAATCAGAGAAACCGGCGACGGATATGAAGTTTTCGTTCCGTAATGGATTACGCGCCCCCGCCCGCAGGCTACGCCTGCGGGCTTATTTTTTTGCGCACCGGTTGACAAAATAAAATCCTTCTGTTATAATACTAATAACAAGTGCATTATAAAAGCGCAATTATAACGGAGAAGCTATGATGCAAATCACCATTCACAGGGGCACCCGCCAAATCGGCGGGTGCGTAACCGAAATCGCCTCGGGGGGCGACAAGGTTTTTCTTGACTTCGGCGCAAATCTGCCGGGCTGCGGGGGTGCGCCTGCAAAACCCGTTCCCGGTCTTACCGCGCCGGACGGTACGAACAGCGCACTGTTTTTGACCCACTACCACGGCGACCACGTGGGCAGACTGGGGGAGGTCGCGCCTGGCCTGCCGGTCTATATGGGGGCGACCGCGCGAGAAATTTATCTTTGCTACCTGCGGCGGGTGCAAAAAGAAATCGTCGGTCATGCGGGCGCCATACTGCCCTTTACGCCGCTGCGCCCCCTGCGGCGGGGCGGCATATCGGTCACGCCGCTTGCGTTTGACCACTCCGCCTTTGATTCGTATATGTTTCTGGTTGAAGGGGAGGGCAAGCGGGTTTTGTACACCGGCGATTTTCGCCTGCACGGCTTTCGGGGGAGCAAAACGCTGCCGGTTTTGGAGCGATACGCCCAAAACGTTGACCTTGTCATCTGCGAGACCACCAATCTTGCCCGGGATGCCATCGGCATGACCGAGCGCGACCTACAAAACGAGGCGAACAAAATTATGCGGGCGCACCCATACGTCTTTGTGCTGTGCTCCAGCACCAATATTGACCGCATCGGCGCCTTTTACCATGCCAATCCCTGCGGGCGGTTATTTGTTTGCGACGAATACCAAAAGGATATTTTGGAGATTGTGCGCAGCCGCCACGCCGCCAAAAGCCGGTTTTACGATTTTGCGCAGGTGTTTGGTTACCGCCCAAATCTCGATTCGCTTATGGAAGAACGCGGGTTTTGTATGCTCCTTCGGCAGGGCGCGGGCTTTGCGCGGCTGCTCGACCGCTATCGCGGGCGGGACGCCGTGGTCAACTCCATGTGGAGCGGCTACCTGAAAGGCGAAAGCCGCAGCGCGGCGCTGGCGAACTTTTTGGCGAAGGAGCAGCTGATTTTTCTGCATACAAGCGGCCACGCCTCGGCGGTCGATTTGGCGGCGCTCTGCCGGGCGGTGCACCCGAGGCGCGGTGTGATACCCATGCACGGCGAAGCGCCCGAGCGGCTGGCCGACCTGCTGCCGGGGGAGCAAGTGCACCTGCTAAGCGACGGCGAGGTTTTTACGCTGTGAGCGATGAAAAAACCTTTCGGGGCGGCTTTAGAGCCCCTAAAACAGACGAAACAGGAGGAAAGAAAATGAAAATGGAAAACCAAGAGAATCAAACGCTGTGGGAGACGGTTTGGAGTGAGGCAAACCGTCGCTTTGGCGAACCGCTGCCCGCGCCGGTTGCCGAGCGGCTGCAACAAGAGCGGGACTGGGTGGAACAAGGGGGCTATACGGAGCAGCTTTTTGAGCTTACCCGCCTGGCGACCATGGCGCAGAAGGCGGGCTGCCCCGTTACCGTGCGAGACGTCGGCGCTTCGCTGGTTGCGTTTTTTGCCGGGCTGACTGAAATCAACCCGCTGCCGCCCCACTACCTTTGCCCACACTGCCGCCATACCGAATGGCATGACGACGGGTCGGCCTATATCGGCCTGGATTTACCGGAGAAAGCCTGCCCCACATGCGGTGCGCTGCTGGCGCGGGAGGGGTATCGTATTCCCGCCGAGTCTTTTTTCAGGCAAATCGGCCCGGGGTCTCACCGGTTTGTGGTAAATGCCGCAGCGGACATGCAGCCCCAGCTTCGCGCCTTTTTAGATTCTCTGCCAAACCGGCCGAAAACCGCCCTGCGGATTTTTGACGAGGGAGAAAAGCTCGGCGCCCTGCGTAAGTTGCAACGCGCCACGGGCGTTCCCGTGCGGGAGATTCCGCCGCAGGATTCGGCCTTGCTTGCACACGCGCTGCCGCAGGTTGCCTCTGCTTTTTTGCGCAAGCTCTTTGCGGTGGCGCCGCCGCAGAAGCTGTCGGACTGCATTCGGCTTTACGGCCTTTCTTTAGGGCAAAACACGTGGGTGGGCAATGCGGAGGAATGGCTGACCTGCCATGCCTGCTCCCTTACCGACGTGGTCGCCAGCCGGGAGGACCTTTTTTATGCGCTGCGCGATAGAGGGGTTGACCCCGAACGGGCGAGGGCCGTGGCGAATGCCGTCTCGCACGGGCGCGGGCTGACGGACGAACAGGCCGCCGTTATTCAGTCCGCCGGTCTGCCGGGGCGGTATGTGGAGTCCTGCCGGAAAATCCGCTACCTTTCCCCCAAATCGCTGGCCGTCGCCTATGCTTTAACGGATGTGCGCCTTGCCTGGTATCAACTCCATTTTCCGGCGGCATATGCCGCCTGTACCCGGGCGGGGCAACGTTTATAACCCCGCAAAACCCCATAAAACCAACCCCGGCAGGGCGGTTGATTCCGCGCAAGCCGGGGTTTGTCGTCTTTTTATTGCCTTTTCGGCGTTGTTTTTGGTTACTCCCACTCGGTTTGGCTTTTTTCCAGCGAAAGGCGGCGAAAGCGGCCGGGCGGAATTTGCATGGTCTGCCGAAAGCACCGCACAAAGGCATTTTCGTCTGAAAAGCCGCAGGCCTCCGCAATGGCGGGCAGGCTGTAGTCGGTATCCAGCAGCAAATACCGCGCCCGGGCCACCCGGCAGAGTTTTTTATATTGCTGGGGCGTGTAGCCGGTATATTGCCGAAAACAGGCGATAAAATGCGAGGGCGAGCAGTAAAACCGGGCGGCCAGCCCGGCCAGGGGCAGGGGTTCGGCAAAGTGTTCTTCTACGTACCGCCGGGCTTCCTCCATGCGGGGGTCGTTGCTCCCGGCGGGAAAACCGGCGGGCTGAATGCGGTAGAGCCGCAGCAGCAGCGCGTGAAAAAGCACCCCCAGCAGCTCCGCCCGGCCGGGGCGGTCGCCCGACGCTTCTTCGTGCAGTTCTGCGATTAACCGCTCGGTTTCGGGGTGGCCGGTAAGGGTAAACAGGCGGCCCGCCGCCTCTCCCCGGCGGCGCAGTACCGAAGATAACGCCGGCGCAATGCCCGCCCGGCTTAAAAAGGCGTCCGGCACGTGCAGGCCAATGCGGGTGTAGGGGTAGGCGGTGGGGTAAAGATTGTGTACCTCCAGCGGGCGAATGACCACCAGCTGGTGGGGCGAGAGGGTGTAGCTGTCTCCGCCGATTTGCATACGAATTTGCCCTTCGCAAACGGTCAGTATTTCGCACCGGTCGTGAATGTGAAAGGCCGAAACGCCCTGCCCTTCGCCGCTTGCCGTGCTCTTCCAGCTGGTTAACCACTCCATGGGTACGTCCCCCCTTGTTCTCTCTTTCAGCATACCATATTCGGCTTTTCACCGCAATCATTTTCGGGATTTTTGCCTAAAATTGCCCTGTTTTCGCTAATGCGCCATAAGGGCGGGCGTGCTATACTGGGGGCAAAAAGGGGAGAGGGGAAAAGACATGACTCAGTTAAACAAAACCGTGGTGCTTACCGGCGCTACCGGCGTTCTCTGTTCGGAATTCGCCCGCTTTCTCGCCCGCAGCGGCTGCCGCCTAGCGCTGGTGGCCCGAAGCGGCGAAAAGCTGGCCGCCCTGCGGGAGGAAATTGCCGCCGCTGGGGGCGTGGCCTTTTGCTATGCGGCAGACGTAACAAACAAAGAGCAGCTGCTGGCCGCCCATAGGCAAATCGTACAAGACCTCGGCCCCTGCGAGGTGCTGATAAACGGCGCGGGTGGCAACCACCCCGCCGCCACCACCGGCAGCGAGGCTTACCGGCCGGGGGAGGGGGCGGCCCCCACCTTTTTTGACCTTACCCGCGCGGGCTTTTCGCAGGTGTTTGACCTTAACTTGTGGGGCACGGTGCTGCCCTGCCAAATTTTTGCGCCGGACATGGCAGAGCGGCCGGGGTGCAGCATTGTCAACATTTCTTCCATGGCGGCGTTCTCTCCCCTTACCAAAACCCCGGCCTACTGCGCCGCCAAGGCGGGCGTCAGCAATTTTACCCAGTGGCTGGCGGTGCATTTGGCCCCCTGCGGCGTTCGGGTAAACGCCATTGCCCCCGGCTTTTTCTTAACCCGCCAAAACCGTGAGCTGCTGCTGGGGCCAGACGGTACCCCCGCCCCCCGCACCGCCAAAATTTTGGCCCATACCCCCATGGGGCGGCTGGGCCGACCGGAAGAACTGCTGGGGGCGCTGCGGTTTTTGGTAGACGAGCGGCTTTCCGGCTTTGTAACGGGTTGCGTGCTGCCGGTAGACGGCGGCTTTTCCGCCTACAGCGGCGTATAGAAAGGAGTTTTTAAAGCTATGAAACAGAAAATTGGCGCTCAGCTATATACCCTGCGCGACAAGGTGACGACGGAGGAAGGCTTTTGCGCAACCATGCAAAAGCTGGGGGAGCTGGGCTACCGGTACGTGCAGTTTTCCGGCGTGACTGCCCCCCTTACCCCCCGGCGGGTGCGGGAAATTTTAGACGCCAACGGCCTTACCATTTGCTGCACCCACATGCCCTGGGAGCGGCTGCTGAAAGAGCCCGAACAGGTGGCGGAGGAAAATCTCGTCATGGGCAACTCCATTGTGGGGGTAAGCAACACCGGCCACCCGCTGACCACTTTAGAAGACGTGCGGGAATATATTGGCCAAATTCAACAAGTCGGGCGGGTGATGCAGGAGTACGGCCTTACCTTTGCCATTCACAACCATACGGACGAATTTCATCGCTACGGCGGCCGCTCGGTGCTGCAAATGGTGCGGGAAGAAACCGACCCGGCGGCGGTGGAGTTTATCTTCTGCTGCTTTTGGGCGCTGGCGGCGGGGGCCGACCCGGTGGCATATCTGCGGGAATTTGCAGGCCGGGTGCGCTGCTGCCATTATAAGGATATGACCATGCTGAATCGCGAGCGCGCCTTTGCCCCCGTGGGGCAGGGCAACATGAACTACCGGGCAATATGGCAGGCCTGCGAAGAAACGGGCGTGCAGTACGCGCTGATAGAGCAGGACGTATGCCAAAAAGACCCGCTTATTTGCATGGAAGAAAGTCGGGCTTACATGCAAACGTTGGGCGAAGCCTACGACCGGGAGCAGGGCGTATGACGGTACAAAAAAGCGACGGCATGAACTACGCCCCCAAAGGCAAGGCCCGCCCGGTGGTACAGCCCGGGGAGTTTGTATTTGCGGCGGCGGCGCTGGACCACGGCCACATTTACGGCATGTGCAACGGCTTATTAGAAGCCGGCGGGGTGTGTAAAGCGGTGTACGACCCCGACCCTGACAAGGTGGCGGCCTTTCAAAAGACCTACCCCGGCGTACCGGCGGCCGCCAGCTTGGAAGAATTGCTGGAAGACCCGGCCATTCACTTAGTCGCCTCGGCCGCTATCCCTAACCGGCGGTGCGCTTTAGGGCTGCGGGTGATGGAAGCGGGCAAGGACTATTTTACCGACAAAGCCCCCTTAACCACCCTGGAGCAGTTACAGGCCGCCAAAGCGGCGGTAGCCAAAACCGGCCGCAAATACATGGTGTATTACAGCGAGCGGCTGCATGTAGAAAGCGCCGTTTTGGCCGGGCAGCTGGTAGAGGCGGGGGCCATCGGCCGGGTGGTGCAGGTGGTCTGCCTTGCCCCCCACCGCCTAAACGCCCCCTCTCGCCCCAACTGGTTTTGGGACAAAGAGCAGTCGGGCGGCATTTTGTGCGACCTCGGCAGCCACCAAATAGAGCAGTTTCTTTATTTTACCAAAAATGAGAAAGCGCGGGTGCTCTCGGCCGAAACCGCCAACTATACCAGGCCGGAAGCGCCGGGGTTTGAGGATTTCGGCTGCGCCACGCTGGCGGGCGAAAACGGCGCCAGCCAAATGCTGCGGGTGGACTGGCTTACGCCGGACGGCTTAAGTTCCTGGGGGGACGGCCGCCTCTTTTTGCTGGGCACCAAGGGGTATATAGAAGTGCGCAAATATTTAGACGTGGCCAGAGCGGCAGAGGGCGACCAGCTTTATTTGGTAGACGGCGAGAGGGAGCAGCATATTTCCGCCGCCGGAACGGTGGGCTTCCCCTTTTTTGGCCAGATGATTTTAGACTGCCTCAACCGCACCGAAACCGCCATGACCCAAACCCATATTTTTGCCGCCGCCGAGCTGGCCGTGCAGGCCCAGCTGCAAGCCCGACGGCTGACCGCAGCCGAGGGCTGCCAGAAGGAGGAATAACCCTATGAATCAACCCATACGCATTGGCCTTGTGGGCATTGGCCGGGCGGGCTACGCCATGCACACGGCGGAGCTTGCCTCTCGCCGCGACAAATTTTGCTTTACCGCAGGCTGCGACTGCCTGCCGGAGCGGGTGGAGGCCTTTGCCAACGAATTCGGCGCCAAGGCCTATACCAACATAGAAGACTTGGTACAGGATCCGAACGTGGATTTGGTGGATATTGCCACCCTCTCCTGCGACCATTTTGCCCACGCCAAAACGGCGCTGCTGGCGGGCAAAGACGTATTTTTAGAAAAACCCTTTGCCATGAACACGGCGGAGGCGGAGGAACTTATTCGGCTGGGCAGCCAGCCCCACGGCCCCCATTTGTACATTCGCCACAACCGCCGGTTTGAATACGGGTTTGAAATGGTCTCGAACATCATCGCCTCCGGCTTACTCGGGCAGGTGTTTGAAGTCAAGCTCACCCGCAACGGCTACCAGCGGCGCAACGACTGGCAAACCCTAAAGGCTTACGGCGGCGGGCAAATTTGCAACTGGGGCCCTCACATCATCGACCATGCGCTGCAATTTTGCGGCGGCGATTACGAGCAATTGCTGGGCGACTTAAAACAGGTGGCCTGGCTGGGCGACCGCGACGACCATGTAAAAATCGTCTTTAAAGGGGTCAACGGCTGCGTGGTGGATATGGAAATCAGCGGCGGGGCGGCGGTGCCCACGCCGGAGTATATTGTCTACGGTTCCCGCGGCGGCTTGGTCAGCGAGGCCGGCGGCTTTCGCCTGCGCTACCTTGACCCGGCGGTAGAATTGCCCGCCATTCAAGTTCACCCGGAGGCATGGCCGGTGAGGCCCTGCCTATTCTCGAACCCTGAGCAGCTGCCCTGGGTAGAGGAATTTCGCCCCCTGCCGCAGGAGGGCGACGGCACGCCCCGCATTTGGGACGCGCTTTACGATACCCTGCGGCTGCACAAACCCTTCCCCATTACCAGCGAGCAGGCGCTCAAAGTCATTCGGGTGATTGAACGGGTGCGAAAAGACAGTATCTTTTAATCCCCCGGCCATTCGGAAAGGAAGGCGAACCATGGACTATCTGCGGATGCCTTACCCGGCGGCGGAGCGCTTTTGCCGGCGGCTGTTCAGTTCTTACGGTTTTTCAAAGCAGGAGAGCGAGCGCATTACCGACGTACTGCTGGCCGCCGATGTAATGGGCATAGAATCCCACGGCCTGCAGCGGCTGGCGCGGTATGACAAAGAGATAACCGACGGGCTGGTGCAGCCTGCCGCCCGGTGGCAAGTTGTGCGCAGCACCCCCTGCGCGGCGGTGGTAGACGGCGGCGCCGCCATGGGGCAGCTGGTGGCCGATGCCGCCATGGAGCTTGCGATAGAAAAGGCGAAGGCCTGCGGCGTTGGCATGGTAACGGTGCGTAACTCCAACCACTTTGGCATTGCGGGCTATTACGCCAAAATGGCCTGCCAGGCGGGGCTTATGGGCGTTGCCATGACCAACACCGAGGCCATTTTGGTGCCCACCTTTGCCCGGCAGGCCATGCTGGGCACCAATCCCATTGCCTTTGCCATGCCAGCCCACCCGGTGGATTTTGTGTTTGACGCCGCCACCACCGTCGTCCCTCGCGGCAAGCTGGAGGTTTACCGCAAGCGGGGCG
>CANQGN010000054.1 GCA_947623215.1 uncultured Clostridia bacterium | reverse complement strand
CCGACCGCATTTTTGTGCTGGACGACCACGGCATAGCCGAAACGGGCAGCCACCGCGAGCTCATGGAGCAAAAGGGCATTTACTACGGGCTGGTGCAGGCGCAGCTGGAAATGCACGCCGTGCGCTCGGTAGACAACCTACAAGAATAGGTTTCCTCCGGGTTCTGTTGCGGAATTCGAGCAGGCAGGGCTGAAAAAAATAAGGAAAAATCAAAAGGTTGCACAAAAGCGTGCAACCTTTTTTCTTTTTGGGGCGCATGGGTGAAAGGAGACGGCAACATGAAACCCAAGGAATTGCTATTTTGCACCCTCTACCGCCGTACCGGCAACGCGCGAGAGGCGGCCGCCCGGGCGGGCTTTCGCCTGTGGCCGGAGCGGCAGGGCCTGCGGCTGCTCGCCCGGCGAGAGGTGCAGCAGCGGCTGGCGGAGTTAAGCGACGCCGCCGACCCCCTGCCCACGGGGGAGGCGGGGCTGCGCCGCATTGCCTTTGGCAGCGTGGCAGACGCGGTAGGGCTGCTGTTTACCCCGCCCGGCGAAAAGACCGAGCTGGAGGGGCTGGATTTGTTTATGATTTCTGAAATTAAAAGCGCCAAAGGGGGCGGGCTGGAAATGAAGTTTTACGACCGCCTGAAAGCGCTGGAGCTGCTCTCGGCCCTTTCCTCTGAGCGGTCGGCCGCCGCCGCGCCGCTGTACGAGGCGCTAAGCGAGGGCGCCCGCCGCCTGAAAGGGGCGGAGCCGGGTTGACCTTTGCGCCCTTTTCACCCAAACAGCTGCGGGTGCTCACCTGGTGGTGCCCGGAGAGCCGCGACTTCACCCGCGACGCGCTGATATGCGACGGCGCGGTGCGCTCCGGCAAAAGTCTGTGCATGTCGCTTTCGTTTTTGCTGTGGGCCTTTGCGGAATTTTCGGGGCAGGACTTCGCCCTGTGCGGGAAAACCATCGCTTCTCTTCGCCGCAATCTCATTCACCCCCTTACGGGGCTGCTGCGCGAATGGGGCTTTCGGGTAGAAGAAAAGCAGGCCGCCCATTATATGGACGTGAGCTTTTGCGGGCGGGTTAACCGGTTTTATTTTTTCGGCGGGCGGGACGAATCCTCCGCCGCGCTGATACAGGGCATGACCTTAACCGGCGTGCTGCTGGACGAGGTAGCCTTAATGCCCCGCTCCTTTGTAGAGCAGGCCGTCGCCCGCTGCTCGGTTACCGGGTCGCGCTTTTGGTTTAACTGCAACCCCGAGCACCCGCACCACTGGTTTTATACCGAGTGGATTCAAAAGGCGGAAGAAAAAAACGCCCTGCTGCTGCACTTTACCATGGCGGATAATCCCTCGCTGAGCGAGGGGGTGCGCCGCCGGTACGAAACGCTTTACAGCGGGGTGTTTTACCAGCGCTTTGTGCTGGGGCGGTGGGTGGCGGCCGAGGGGCTGGTGTACCCCTTTTTTAACCCTGCGGAGCATGTGGGCGAGCCGCCGGGCGAATGCGAAGAATATGTGATTTCGTGCGATTACGGCACGGTGAATCCCACTTCCTTGGGGCTGTGGGGGCGCTGCCGGGGGGTGTGGTACCGCGTCGCCGAGTATTACTATGCCTCCCGTAAAACGGGAGAGCAAAAAACGGACGAAGAGTACTACGCCGCCCTGACGGCGCTGGCGGGCGACCGGCCGGTTCGGGCGGTGGTCTGCGACCCCTCCGCCGCTTCTTTCATGGCCTGTATTCGCCGGCACGGGCGCTTTCGGGTGCTGCCGGCCTGCAACCAGGTAACAGACGGCATTCGCCAGGTGGCAGACGCCCTGCGGGGCGGGCGCATTATCATTGGCCCGGCGTGCGCCGACGCCCTGCGGGAGTTCAGCCTTTACCGGTGGGACGAAGCGACCGGGCGCGACCGGCCGGTAAAAGAAAACGACCACGCCATGGACGATATTCGGTATTTTGTAGCCAGCGTGCTGCAAGAAGAGGCGGACGGCTGCTTTGCGCTGGCCGCCCCCCGGCAGGGGGCAGAGGGCCGGGCGCCGGCGGAGCTTTAAGGGAGGACAAGATGAAACGTTTGCAAAAGCAAAAAAACAAGCGGGCGGGGGCGGGCGAGCAGCTGCCCCCGCCCCAAACCCGGCAGGTGCGCCACCCCTTTACCGCGCTTTCGCGCTACCTGCCGCTTGCGCGCGGGGAGAACGCGCTGTACGACGCCATTCGCGAGGCGGTGCCCATTGTAGACGCGGCGGTGGGCAAAATTTTGGCGCTCACCGGCGGCTTTCGGGTGGTGTGCAGCGACCCGGTATTACAGCCCGCGCTGGACGATTTTGCCGCCCACGTGCCGGTGGGGGGCAGCGCGGCGGGGTTAGACGCCTTTGTATCGCAGCAATTAGAGCAGCTGCTTATGTACGGCACCGCGGTGGGCGAAATTGTGCCCACCCGCTCTCGCCGAGGGGTGGCGGCGCTGTACACCGTGCCGCTTAGCGCCCTTTCGGTAGAGCAGGACCCGGCAACCGGCCGGGCGACCATTTGCCTAAACGAAGGGGGCGCCCCCCGCCCCGCGCCCTACCAGCAGCTGCTCACCCTGACCGCGCTGAACCCCCGCCCGGGCGAGGTGTGCGGCCGCTCGCTGCTCAAGGGGCTGCCCTTTGTAACGGATATTTTGCTGAAAATTTACCACACGCTGGGGGTCAACTTTGAGCGGGTGGGCAACGTGCGCTTTGCCGTGATTTACCGCCCCGCCAAAGAGGCGGGCGAGCGGGCTTTTGCACGCGAGCGGGCCACCCAAATGGCGGGGGAATGGCAAAAGGCCATGCGCACCGGCGGCGACGGCAGCGTAAGCGACTTTGTAGCGGTGGGCGACGTAGACGTAAAGGTAATTGGCGCCGATAATCAGGTGCTGGACAGCGAGGTGCCGGTGCGCCAAATGCTGGAGCAAATTGTGGCCAAAACCGGTCTGCCGCCCTTTATGCTGGGGCTATCGTGGAGCGCGACCGAGCGCATGTCGTCGCAGCAGGCAGACGCGCTAACCAGCGAGCTGTGGGCTTACCGGCGGCTGCTCACCCCGGTGCTGGAAAAAGTAACCGGGTTGTGGCTGCGGCTGCGGGGCAGCGACGCCGCCTGCCGGGTGGTTTGGAACGAAATGACCCTGCAAGACGAAACGGCCGAGGCAGAGGCCGCCTACACCCGCGCCCGCACCCGCCTGCTGGAGCGCCAGCTTGCCAGTAAGGAGGAGAGCGATTGAAAGAGGGATATATTGCAGAAGAAAGCGGCCGCCCGAACGAACAGGAGCTGGCCGCCATTAACCGCTTTACCCGCAGGTCTCTTGCGGCCGACGAGGTGTTTGTCTTTTCGGTGGTGCTGTGCGACAACGAGATAGACCGCGACTACGAGCGCTTTACCATGGAGGCGCTGCAAACCATGGCGGGGCTGTACGTGGGCAAAACCGGCATTTTTGACCACTCTATGAAAGGCAGCGACCAGGTGGCCCGCATTTTTGCCTGCGCGGTAGAAAGCCCGCCCGGCCAAACCACCCGCACCGGCGACCCCTACGCCCGGCTAAAGGCGCGGGCCTATATGCCGGTAACAGAGAAAAACCGGTCGCTCATTGCCGAAATAGACGCCGGCATTAAAAAAGAGGTGAGCGTAGGCTGCCGGGTGGGGCAGGTGCTCTGCTCGGTATGCGGGGCAGAGGTACGGCAGGGCGGCTGCCCGCACGAGAAAGGGCGGGTTTACGGCACGAACGGCAGCAAAACCCTCTGCCACCACCTGCTTTGCCACCCTACCGACGCCTACGAGTGGAGCTTTGTGGCCGTTCCGGCGCAGCCGGGGGCCGGGGTGGTTAAATCACTTTGCCAAACGAAAGGAGAAAAAGCCGTGGAATGGGAAGAAGTAACCAAAAGCCTCTCGGGCACGGGCCCGGTGCATTTGACCGCCGGGCAGGCGGAGGCGCTGCGCGAGCGGCTGCAACAATTGGAAGAAGCGGCGGGGGCGGCGAACCGCTACCGTGAAGAGGCGATGAAAGAGGCGCTGCGCTTAGGGGGGCTGGCCCAGCCGGAGTGGCAGCGGGAGCTGCTGCAAAAAATGCTCTCGGCGCTAAACGACGACGAGCTGCGCGAGGCCAAAGAGGCCTTTACCCGCAAGCTGGACGCCGCCCTGCCCCTCCCCGCGCAGTTTGCCCCCGCCGCGGAGCGCTGTCCCGGCGCGACCGCCGCGTTTCAAATTTAACCAATCGCAAGAAAGGACTGTGTGAAAAACAATGGGATACGAGAGCATTACGCTGGAAAAAGGCATGTATCACACCCCGGGCGGCATTACCGCCGCGCTGGAATCGCTCGACCCGTCTGAAAATTACCGCGACACCCCGCTGGAGGGGCTGGACGCCTACCAGCGCCAGTTAAAGCGGTTTGACATTAAGGTGGCCGGGCCGCATTCAGACGTGCTGGCCAAGTTTTTCTCCACCTCCAGCGCCGCCGCGCTTTTTCCGGAATTTATTTCGCGGGCGGTAGCCACCGGCATGGAGGCCGAAAACCTGCTGCCGGACATTGTGGCCACCACCACCCATATAGAGAGCATGGACTACCGCAGCATTGTAAGCAATATGGACGACGCGGCCAAAGAGCTGCAAGAGGTAGAAGAGGGCGCCGCCATTGCCGAGACTGCCGTGAGCATTCGCGACGAGCTGGTAGAGCTCAAAAAGCGGGGGCGTATGCTGGTGGCCTCTTACGAAGCGCTGAAATTTCAGCGGCTGGATTTGTTTGCCGTGACCTTAAAGCAAATTGGGGCGCACATTGCCCGCCAGCAGTTTGCCGACGCCGTAAAGGCGCTGGCGGCCAAGGCGACGGCGGTTGCCGGCACCGGCAAGGCGCTCGCTTATAACGATTTTATCAATTTGTGGAGCGAGCTTGACCCCTACCGGCTGAACGTGATGATTGCGGCGCCGGATATGCTGAAATCCATGCTGGCCTTAAGCCAGTTTGCCGACCCCGCCACCGGCATTAACTTTGCCGGTACCGGGCAGCTGAGCACCCCGCTGGGGGCGCGTATGCTGCGCAGCGACGCGCTGGAAGCCGGCAACATGCTGGGCTTCGACCGCAACTTTGCCCTTGAAATGGTGGTAGCGCAAGACGTAACGGTAGACTACGACCGGCTGATTGACCGCCAGTTAGAGCGGGCGGCCATTACCACCATCGCCGGGTTTTCGGTGGTCTTTCCCGAGGCGGTGCGCAAGGTCGCGCTGAGCGCCTAACGCAGGTAGAAAGGAGGCCGCGGCATGGATTTGCTGCTGGTTTTGGCCGTTTTTTGCCGACTGACCGGCCTTTCAGAAAGCGAGGGGCGGCGCTACCTGCCCCTTTGCCGCGCGGCGGCGGCCGCCCTTACCCGTCGGCTGGCGCCGCAGGTGGATTTGGCGGCGGAGCAGGATACGCTCTGCCATGCGGCGGGGGCGGCGGCCTATTACCGCTACGTGATGCGCACCGCGCTGGAAGAAGGCGCCGCCACCTTTGCGGCGGGGGACGTAAAAGTGACCGACCACACCGACCGGCGCATAGCCGCCGCCCGCGCCCTGCTGGAGGAAGCCATGCGGTCGGTTGCCCACCTGCTGTGTGAAGACGACTTTGCCTTTTTGGAGGTGAAGGGGCCTTGCTGATTGCCACCAAAGAACTGGAACGCTTTATAGAGCGGTACGGCTGCGAGGTTGCGCTGGCGGCGGACGGGGTGCGCTTTGCCCCGCCCTACCGGGCCTTTGTGCAGCCGCTGCGCTATAAAAACAAAATGTATTTGGAGGGTACGCGCACCCGCATTGGCTATGCAGACGCGTCTTACTATCTTTACGTGGGCCCGGCGGCGGTAGACATGACCGCCCTGCCGACCGGCGCGGTGCTTAAAATGGGGGAGCAGCGCTTTTACCTTTCGCACGCCGAGTCGGTGCGGCTGGCCGACCAAACGGTGTATATGTGGGCGGTGCTGCGCGCGCTGGTAGAGGAGGCCTAATGGATATGATAGAGGTAGACGAGCTGCTGCGTAATTTGCAGCTGTTGCTTTCCACCCGGCCGGAATTTGCCGATTTGCACGTGGTAACCGCTTTTCCCGGCGGGGCGAAGGCCTCGCCGCTGGTGCGCCCCACGGTGGCGCTGGGGGTAGACCGGCTGGAGGAAAAAGACGTGGAGCCGGTATATGCCGAGCCGCAGCAGGCGGACGAGCCGCCCAAGTTGCTCTACAACCACCTGTTTACCCTGCGGCTGCGGTTTGACGTGCACGTGCCCCAAACGGGCGACGGGCTGCTCTGCTATACCATTTTTAACCGCGTCAGCCGCTCGTTACTCGACTTTGAGACCAACGTGCCGGTGGTGGGGGCGGGCTGCGGCGACCTGCGCTACCAGCGCGACGCGGGGGCTTTTACGCTGCACGCTTATTTGGATTTGCGTAAGACTTCTACGGTGTAGCTCTCTTGTGTAATCGTTGAATATAAAAAGGCCGGAACGCGCCCCGGGTTCAACTGCGGGGGCGTTCCGGTCGATTTTTTTGTCTTTTTTGAGGTGGCGTTTAGCCCTTGGCGGCCTCAAATTTTTGGGTGAATTCCGCCAGCCACCCCGCCGCTTTTTGCTCCGCCGCCTCTTTGGCAGCGGCCACGGCGGTAATGTAGAGCTTAATTTTGGGTTCGGTGCCGGAGGGGCGCACAATCAGCGTGTCGCCCTTGTCGCCCAGCCGGTAAAGCAGCACGTCAGAGACCGGCAGGGTAATGGGCTTTGTCTCGCCGGTGGTAAGGTCGGTTTCAGTGCGGGCTTTGTAGTCTAACCGGGCGGTGACGGCCTCTCCCTGTACCGCTGCCGGGGGGGCGTCGCGCAGGCCCTGCATAATGTTCGCCATCATCTCCATACCCGCCGCCCCTTCAAAGGTAAAGCTGTGCTGCGAGCAGCAAAAGATGCCGTGCTCGGCATAGAGCGACTGCAACACCTCTAAGAGGGTTTGCCCCTGCGAGAGGTAGTAGGCGGTCATTTCGCAAATGAGCATGGAGGCAATCACGGCGTCTTTATCTCTTACATAGCTGCCGGCGGTGTAGCCGTAGCTTTCTTCAAACCCAAACACAAAGCGGTCTTCTTCGCCCGCCTGCTCTAACAAACCCACCTGCTCGCCAATGTATTTAAAGCCGGTAAGCACGTTGCGTAATTCACAGCCGTATTTGGCGGCAATTTTGTCTGCCAGCGGGGTAGAAACAATGGTTTTTACCGCCACCGGGCGCTCGGGCAGGCGGCCGTTCGCCGCCCGGCGAGAGAGAATGTAGTTGAGCAGCAGCGCCCCTACCTCGTTGCCGGTCATGAGTACGTAGTCGTCGCCGCTCGGCAGGGCAATGCCCACGCGGTCGGCGTCCGGGTCGGTAGCCAGCAGCAAATCCGCCGGTTGGCGGCGGGCGAGCGCCAGCGCACAGTTAAAGGCCTCGCGAATTTCGGGGTTGGGGTAGGGCGCGGTGGGAAAGTTCCCGTCCGGCAGCTCCTGCTCCGGCACTACCGTCAGGTGCTTCACGCCAATGCGCTGCAAAATGGCCCGCACCGGTTTGTTGCCGGTGCCGTTTAGGGGGGTGTAAATCACCCGCAAATCGCTCTTCACCGGTTCTATGGCGTAAGAGGCTACCCGGTCAAGGTAGCGCTCTATCACCGCCGGTTCAATGGAGCGTATGAGCCCCTGCGCCCGCGCCCCCTCGTAATCCATCAGCTTCGGCCCGCCAAACATCGGCACTTTGTCTACTTCACGCAGCACGGCGGCGCTGTTTTCTACGCTCAGCTGGCAGCCGTCTGCCCCGTAGGCCTTGTAGCCGTTGTATTTGGCGGGGTTGTGGCTGGCGGTAATCACAATGCCGGCGTCGCATCCCAGCTCCCGCACGGCGTAAGAGAGCATGGGGGTGGGCATGAGCTCGTCGTACAAATGCACGGTAATGCCGTTGGCGGCCAGCACCCGCGCCGCCTCGCGCGCAAAGAGCGCGGATTTTATGCGGCTGTCGTACGCAATGGCGGCCGCCCGCCCGCCCTTTTGCAGCAAAAAGGCGGCCAACCCCTGGGTGGCCTTGCGCACGGTGTAAATATTCATGCGGTTGGTACCGGCGCCCAGCACCCCCCGCAGCCCGGCGGTGCCGAATTCCAGCTCGCGGTAAAAGCGGTCGTAAATTTCGTCTTCCTGCCCGGCAATGGCTTCCAGCTCCGGCCGTAAATCTTCGTCTTCCGTGGCGTTTTGCAGCCATTCGCGATACAGGGTTTGAATCTCCATTGGGGAAACGCCCTCCTTAAATCATTGGTAAAAATCAACCTTCGACCCGGCGGCCGAAAGGAATCTCCCTTATTTTACCATAAAGCCAGGGCGGTGTCAATTGCCAACCCGCCGAAGAAAGCGGGGGAAAAATCGGCAATTTGCACAAAAATAGGCAAATTCCGCCAAATTGCTTGACATTTTTCGGGGGGGGGGTGATAGACTGTTAGTGACGGAAAAAATCTTTGTGGCAGCAGAGAGGAGGAACGACCATGAAGATAAGAAACATATTCGCGGGGCTGCTGTGCGGCTGTTTGCTGCTGGCTTCCCCCGTGCTGGCAGAGGAGCAGACCCCGGCAGACGCCATTGCCGCGCTGCGGGCGGCCGGCGTTTGGGAGGATTTGTGGCTGCCGGTGTATGACGCCGCTCATCCCGCGACGAGCGTGGAAACCGCGCCGGGCGGCAGCGCGCGCTTCTTTTACGCCGCCCCCGCATGGAACGGCCAGCCCCCCGCCCCCGCGCTGGGGCTAATGCGGGTTGCCGTTTTGCAGCAAGACGAGCTGCCGGGGGAGGGCTGGTCGTTTTACCACGCTTTTTGCGGGCAGCTCGGGAGAGACCCCGCGCCGCTGCCCCGGCAAACGGTGTTTAGCACGGCGAATGAAGTGTGGAGCGAAACGAGCGGGCTGCGGGTGGCGCAGTTTTCGGGCGACCTGCCCGCCGGGCAGTTTTGCGGCCGACCGGCCTATTT
>CANQGN010000053.1 GCA_947623215.1 uncultured Clostridia bacterium | reverse complement strand
GAGCACCAGCACCCGGCTGCGGCGAAGTTCATCGTCCGCCTCTATTAGGGCGAGGCAATGCGCCAGCATGGCGGCCTCCGTCTCCTGCCGGCGGGTGTTTTCGGCGCATATTTCCGCCGCCAGCGCGGCGGCTTCTTCTTCATCCTCCGTTACCAGCAGCCGAAAGGCGCGGCGGCAGTCGCCCATGCGCCCGGCGGCGTTTAAGCGGGGGGCCAGCGCGTAAGAAATCTGGTCGGCCGTTAAGGTAGAAACGTCTATATCCGCCGCGTCGCACAAACAGCGCACCCCCACGCTGGGCGAGCGGTGAGCGGCGGCCAGCCCCAGCCGCACAAACAGGCGGTTGTTCTCTAACAGCGGCACCACGTCTGCCACCGTGCCGAGGGCCAGCAGGTCGCCGTAGCGGGGGGTCAGCTCCTCACACGGGCGGCCGGAAAGGGCGCAAACCAGCAAAAAGGCCACCCCTACCCCGGCGGGGCAGGCGGCAGATAATTCCGGCGGGGCCAGGGCGGGGTCTACCACCGCCTCGGCTACGGGCAGGGTCTCCCCCGCGCGGTGATGGTCGGTTACCACGGTTTTCATGCCAAGAGAAGCCGCATAGGCAATCGCGTCGGCGGCGGCGATGCCGTTATCCACCGTTACAATGAGCGAAACGCCGGCGGCGGCCAGCCGGTCTATCGCCGCGCGGTGAAGGCCGTAGCCCTCCGCTAAACGGTCGGGCAGCTCGCACACCACGTCTGCCCCGCAGTCGGTTAAATACCGGTAAAGCAGCGCCGAGGCGGTAAGGCCGTCGCAGTCATAATCGCCGCAGACGGCAATTTTTTCATGATTTTTCATGGCGGCCGAAAGCACGGCTACGGCCTTTTCCATATCCGGCAGCTCAAAGGGGTCTACCAGCGCGGGGTCGGGGCGCACAAAAGCGTCGATTTCATATTCATCGGTCAGCCCTCTGCCGCAAAGCAGCAGGGCTACCATGGGGTCTACCCCGCACTCTGCCGAAAGCTCTTTGGCGAGCGATTTATCTACCGGGCGAAAGACCCATTGTTTTTTGGCCAAGCCCACACCGCCTTTCTGCATAACGAATTTATTATACCACTTTCCCCCGCCGGTGTAAATGAAAACTTGGGGAAAAGAGGGAATTTTTGACTGAATGCAGTGCACCGACTACGGGCAAAAGCCGCAGTCGGCGCAAAAGGGGAGTTATGATTCGGCGGGCGGAGAGGCAGATTCGGTAAGCAAATGGGCCAGCATGGTGTATCGGCGGGACTTTACGTGGTTTTGCACCATGTGGGCTACCGTGCGCTCCTCCCCCGCCAGCACCAGCAGGCGGCGAGCGCGGGTAACGCCGGTATAAAGCAAATTGCGGTAGGCCAGCCGCTGGGGAATGCCGATAACGGGAATGAGCACGCAGGGGTACTCGCTGCCCTGGCTTTTGTGTACCGTAATGGCGTAGGCCTGCTCTAAATCTGCCCAGTCCTCCCCCGCGTAGACGGCCACGCGGTCGTCAAACCGCACGGTGGCTACGCCGGTGGCGGGGTCGAGCGAGAGCAGCAGCCCCACGTCGCCGTTCCACACGCCGGTGCCCTCCGCCCCGTCTGCCCTTGTCCAGGCGACGTCGTAATTATTGCGGGTTTGCATCACTTTATCGCCCACCCGCAGCAGCCCGCGGGGGCCCGTCCACTCCCGCTTGCCCGCGCCGGCGGGGTTCAGCCGCTCGCAGAGCAGCTGGTTTAGGTGTACGGAACCCGTCTCGCCCATGCGCGAGGGGCATAAGATTTGAATGTCCGTTAGCGGGTCCAGCCCGTAAGCGGCCGGCAGGCGGGTGGCGTCAAGGTCGCACAGCAGCGCGGCGGCCGCCCGGGGGGTGGGGGCGTGGGCCAAAAAAAAGTCGCCGTCGCGGCAGGTAAGGTCGGGCGTTTCGCCCGCCACAATTTTGTGGGCGTTTGTCACAATGCGGCTTTGCATGGCCTGCCGAAAAATGGTATGGAGCGACACCACCGGCACCAGCCCGGATACAAGAATGTCGCCCAGCACGTTGCCCGCCCCCACGGCGGGCAGCTGGTTTTCGTCCCCCACCATAATAAGGCGGCAGCCCAGCGGCATGGCCCGCAGCAGCGCGTCAAAGAGCTGAACGTCTACCATAGAAAGCTCGTCCACAATCACCGCGTCGGCCTCCAACGGGTGGCGCTCGTTGCGGCCAAACTCGGCTGCCCCCTGCTCGTCGCTGTAGGCGACTTCAAGCAACCGGTGGAGGGTTTTGGCCTCTCCCCCCGTGAGCTCCGACATCCGCTTGGCCGCCCGCCCCGTGGGGGCGGCTAAAGCTACTTTTAAGTTTTGGCCTTGCAGCAGGGTAATAATGGCCTGAATGGTGGTGGTTTTGCCGGTGCCGGGGCCGCCGGTGAGCACCAGCACGCCGTCTGACAATGCGCGAAAAACGGCGGCTTTTTGGCGTTCGTCGTAGTGAATGCCGGTGGCGAGCTCCAGCGCCTCTAACCGCTGCGGCAAGGCCTCAACCGGCGCCGGGGGGTAAGCGAGCATCAGCCGCAGGCGGTCGCAAACGGCCTGCTCGCACTCGTAATAAAGCGGCAGCGCCACAAAGGGGCGGCCGGAAAGATTTCGCTCGACCGCGCGGCCGTCTGCAAGTAAGCGGTCTACGGCGGCGTCTACCTCGCCCGGCTCTACCCGAAGCAGGCGGGCGGCGACCTCGCACACTTTGTGCCGGGGCAGGCAGGTGTGGCCGTTGCCGGCGTTATGCCGCAGCACGTGCAGTGCGCCAGACTCTAACCGGGCGGGCAGCAAGGGAGAAAGCCCCAGCCCGGCGGCCATGGCGTCTGCCCGGTCAAAGGCAAAGCCAATCTCTTCTCTACAAAGCAAATAGGGGTTTTGCTCCACCTGCTCTACGCACTCTGCCCCCAGCGCCTCTAAAATGCGCAGGCTTTCTACCGCCGAAAGCCCGTAGGCAGAAAAGCGCAGCATGAGCTCGCGCATAGAGTAGCGCTCGGCAAACTGTGCGCCGATTTCTTTGGCCTTTTTCAGCGTAATGCCCCGCACCTGCGCCAGCCGGGCGGGCTCTTTTTCCAGCACCTCCAGCGTGCGGTCGCCGAATAAATCTACAATTTTGGCGGCGGTGGCGGGGCCGACCCCCTTGATGGCGCCGGAGGAAAGAAAGGTAAGCACCGCCTCAGCGGTCTGTGGCGGGCGAAGCGAAAGCCGGGTCACCTGAAACTGGCTGCCGTAGGTTTTGTGGGTGGTAAAGCTGCCCTCTAAAAGGAGCGAGTCGCCGGGAGAAGCCGCCGGCATGGCCCCCACCGCCGTAATCAGCCGCCCCTCGCTTGCCAGTTGCAGCACGGTGTAGCCGTTGCGCTCGTTGCGATAGGTAATAGAGACGACGGTGCCCTGCAATTGTTCGGTTTCGGCTGTTTGCATGGTTCGTCGCCTCCTTTCTTTTTTTCGCTCCCCTCTACAACGGGGGCATACGCAGTTGGTCGCGCAGTTCTTCCGGGGTGCCGCAGGCTATTTTGGTGCCCTCGCAAAAGCGGCGCAGCGCCCGGCCGTTTTCGGAGGCCGCTTCGTCTGCCACCGCAGCCAGCCAAACCCGGCGCGACAGCCCGCTGTTTTTCAGCCGTTCCAGCAGGGCGCGCAGCGCCCCCGCCGGGTCGGTTTCGCCCCGCAAATCGACCACCAGCATACTGCTTTTGCGCGGGCCGGGGGCGGTAAGCCACAACGCCAAAGATGAAAGCAGGCAGGCCAGCCCGTAAAGGGCCAGCAGCAGCCCAATGAGCAAAACAAGTGATTCCATTTTGCACTCCCCGCCTTTCTGTTAGTCAGTGTATGCAGGGAAAAAAGCAGGGGTGCGGCGTTTTTTAGAAGCCGAGAAGGGCCAGAATTTCGTCAAACGACCGGCAGTAGTGGTCGCACAGCGCCCGGGTGCCGCTTTGCTCTATATTGCCGCCGGCAATGCCGATGGTGGGGAAGCCCGCGAGCTTAATAGAAGCCACGCCGGCGCCGCTGTCTTCTATGCCCACTACCTGATTACGCTCTTCAAACGGAATGCCCAGACCCACCCGGGCAACCTCTGCATACAGCCAGGGGTGGGGCTTGGGCGAAAGCTCGCCCAGCGTGCCCACGCACCCCCGCCGCAGGGGGAACCCGGCGGTAATGGAGGCGTCGTAAAAGTCCTCCGGCTTGCAGCCCATTTCCAGCGTGTCAAAGGCCGAAAGAATCTCCGGCCAGGCTTTCTCGTAAAGGCCGGAGGTCACCAGCCCGATTTTGACCCCATGTGCTTTTAGGGTGAGCAAAAAGTCTTTTAACCCGGGCGAGGGCACAAAGGCGCCCTTTTTGCCCCGGCCTTCCAAAATCTCCTGCATTTCGCGGTGGGTATGTTCAAAGTAAAATTCCCGCGCTTCTTCTATGGATTTTTCCGGGCAATACTTTTGAATGCAATAGTGCAAATGCTCCGACACGCTGTGGCCGGAAACGTAGGGCATATCTTCCTCTGCCAGCCGAAAAGCGGGGTTGCCGAGTAAGCTCGCGGTGGTCATTTCGATAATCCAAATCCAAAACGATTCCGAGCGCACGCTCGTACCGTCTAAATCCATCAGCACCGCTTTGACCGGCTTCTGAAAGGCGGTTTGGTGCACGGGGTAGTAGGCGGGGTAGCCGAGAGCGGAGGCAACGTAGGCCATGGCGTAGGTGTCGTAAGCAATAAACTCTACCTTACGGTCGCCGGTGGCGGTAACCGACCGCACGCCGTTTTGGCCCACGATGTGCACGCCGTCGGAACAGCGGGGCAGCTCCACAAGGCCGCAGCCGTGCGGAAAATCGCCCAGACCGGGAATGGAAAAACAAGACACAACAAAACGCTCCTTTTTACAAGCAGGCAATATGCCCCCCGCCGGTGCAAGGGAAAAAGGCGGAAGGCATATTGCAGAAAGAATACCAATTAGGCTTTCAAGAGGAAAGTGACAATCTTGTGCGGGCCAAGCTCTGCCGCAAACGCGCCGTTTTGCAGCGGGGTCTCCCCTACCGGCGTTTCGTTCAGCTTTACTTCGGTAACCGAGCTGACCGGCAGCGCCAGCGAAACGGTAACGGGAACCGTCTCCCCGGTGGTGTTGTAGAGCCGCAAAATGGTGCCGGAACCGTCTTCCGCCTGCTTAATGGCCGAAACCATAACGCGTTTTTCGTCTGACAGCGAAATAAAGCTGCCGGTGGCGGGCAGAACGCCCTCTTTTGCCACGCCTTTAATAGCGTTCATGGTGGTCTTAAAGGCGTAGGCCTTTTGGTATACCCCGGCCGACTGCCAGTCGCCGGTGTGGGGGTAAAGGGCGTATTCAAATTCCATTTTGCCAATGGAGTGCTGGCCGGTGTACTGGGCCAGTTCGTCCGGCGTCATGTCAGAAGTAGCGGTCATGTAAGCACGCTGGGTGCGCAGCAGGGTGAGCTTTAAGGTGCGGGCGTCGTCGTCTTGCACTTCGTACTCCCGAAGGCCGCGGTTTAAGAGGGCAAAGCCTTCTTTGCCGTCAGACAAATCTACAAAATTCTGCATGGGCTGGAAGGGCTGGAATTTTTCCTGATTGTCGCCGTCTACCGTCCATTTGACCGTGCGCCGAATGACGTCCCACGCGCCCTCGGCGTAAGCCCAGTCGGCCGCTACGCCGGTGGGGAAGTTCACGCACAGCTTGTGGTCGCGGCAGTCGTTGGTGAGCACGGTTTTGATTTTGAGCACGTCGCTGCCTTTTTCAAGGGTGAGGTAGGTGGTAATGGGCAGGGGCTTTTTCTCGGCTAAGCGCTCTTTGCCGTCGTCGGTTGCGGCGGCGGGGATTTGCATGGTGAGGTCAATGCGGAAAATCCCCCGCTGCTCGTTGGACTCCATCATGGTAACGGTGGCGGGGCAGCCGTGGCTGGTGACCACAAAGTTGCGGGTGGGCTGGCAGCTGACGTGGGCGCTGCCGTGCTCGCCGCTGTCGGTGAAATAGTGCATGTTGTCCATGGTCTTGCCGGTCTTTTTATCCGTAAGGCTAAAGGTACCGTTGCTGTGAATGACCACTTTCAGCGCGTCGTTTTCGAGCAATCCCCCGTCGCGGGCAATGAGCTTGCGGTTTTCGCCAATGGGCGGCTCGTACACGTACTTGGGCTCGCGGAAGCGCATGGCGTAGGTGGCGTAACCGAAGGCCGGTACGTCTACCGCAATCAGCATCCGCCGGCGGTTGACCTTCATGCGGGCGGCTTTGGTGTCAAGCTCTCGCTCCACGCCAATGGTAATGGTGTCGCGGGTAAGCTCGGTGTGCTCTACCACGTTGCCGTCTTTGTCTAAAATGTCATAAAACTCGTCTTCCATAGACTGGCCGCCAATGCCGGCAAAGCCGCTGCGGCCGGGGCCGGCGGGGGTGTCTACCACCACGGGAATCACCTCTTTGCGGGCAAAGGGCAGGGTGTTAAAAACGGTAATGACGTGGTCGCCCTTTTGGAATGCGGCGGCGGAGTTCACCTGATTGTAAAGCGCGGCCATGCTACGGTTGGTGACTTCTTCCGCTACCGAGCGGGCAACGGAGAAGTTGTAAAGCATGTCTTCATGCGCACGGTCTACCGCCGCGCCGCAAATGGAGTCGTGGGCGTGGCATTTGAGCAAAAAGTCCCAGGCGCGGTCTACAATGGTGCGGGGGTACTCTTTGCCGTAGAAGGAGGCGAAGGAGGCCAGCGGTTCGGCATGGTTGATTAAGTAATCCTCGCACTGGTCGTTTAAAAGTTTTAACTTAATGCGGGAGGAATGGGTGGCGCCGTAGAGCGAGTTGAAGTTGCCGTACTCCATGGTGGTGTAGCGCATTTCGCCGTAGTGGGTGTAGCGGTCTTCGGGTTTCAGCTCTTTGCGGATGATGTCCATGTAATCGTCCATAGACTCCTGCACGAACTCAATATCATCTGAAATGGCGTTCATTTCCGCTACCATTTCGGGCAGATAGCGGTAGGGTTCGTCGTTATCTTCCATATTCAGCGCCAGCAGGTGGTTGCCAATGGCGTAGGGCATTACCTGATTGCGAATGTTCTCGATTGCCTGCTTAAAAATGGCGCCGTCGTGGTGATAATCGAAGGTTTCATTCAGCAGCGTAAAGGCCTTTTGGTAAAGGTCCATATCCGCCGGGTGAACCGGCACTTCGTCTACGTTATAGTAGTAGTTCAGGTCTTTGGTGGCCGTTTTGCCCAGCACCACGGCGCTGTGCACAAAGAAGAACCAGTTGGTGCGGGTTACGTCGTCAAAGGTGCGCAGGGCGTCCAGCTTGGAACCGTCTGCCCCCACCCAGTTGTAAAGCGGGGTTTTAATGACGTGGCGGTTGGTGCCGCGGTAAAAAATGCAGGTGTCAATGTCAAACCCACGGTAAAGCTGGGGCATTTGGGAATTCTGGCCGTAAGAGGTGGCGGTGTAGCCGGACTTCATGCCGCCGCCGAATTCTTTGGCCTGCGCGTGGCCTTTAAGCAGGTTGCGAATAAGCGATTCGGCCGCTACGGTATTGGTCTCCGGCAGGGTGTACCAGTTAACCAGCAGCATACGCTTATCTTTGACCAGCTTTTCAATGCGGGCGCGGTTCTCTGGCCGCACGGCCAGATAATCCTCCAGTACAATGGTGCCGCCGTCTACGCAAAAGCATTTATAGTCGGGTTTGGTCTCCAGCACGTTGATGATATTGTCTACCAAATCCACAAGCCGCAGCTTGGACTGCTCCGCCGTATGGCGCCACTCGCGGTCCCAGTGGGTGCCGCTGATGATGTGCATGGTATACTTTTTGCTCATTGTGTTGCCTCCAAATACAAAAAATAAAGGGAATACAAGGGCGCCAGCGGCGCCGAATAGCCGTTACAAATTAGTCTGCGCAGCTGGGGGTGACGGAGTAAGGCAGCGCATCTTCGCCGTAAGTTTTACCGTCGGGATAAGCAGACATGCTAAGGTGCAGCTCGCCCCCCGCCATTATCTGCTCGTGGGTTAAGTAGAGTTTTTTAAGCGGCTGGCCGTTGAGCTGCGGGTTGTGCCAGTAGATTTTGTCCGGGTCGTTGTTTTGGGCGGTTATCACAAAGTCATGCCCCGTGTGGGTATGAATCACGCAGCGGCGCACGGCGGGCGAACCCAGCACGTACTCCGGCACCGAGGGGCAGGAGGGGTAAAAGCCCATGGCGGCAAAGACGTACCAACCGGCCATGCTGCCGTTGTCTTCATCGCCCGGATAGCCCGCGGTGTGGTGAAAGAGCTCGCGCACCGCTTTGCGCACCCAGTAGGCCGCTTTGTCCGGCACGCCCATCATGGTGTAGAGATAGGGAATGTGAAAGCTCGGCTGGTTCGAAAGGGCGCACTGGCCAAAGTCTACCGCCGCCATTTCGGTCATCTCGTGAATCTCGGTACCATACCCAAAGGGGTAGTAGTAAGGCGGGGTATTAAACAGCTGGTCAAGCTTTTTGACCAGCGCCTGCCGCCCGCCAAATAATGAGGCCAGACCACGGGAGTCATGCGGCACGGTAAAGCTGTTTTGCCAGGGGCCGCCCTCGGTATAGTCCCACCCCCAGTCAAACTGGGTCCAGTCTTCCCGCATGGCGCCGGCTTCGTCTTTGGCGCGCATAAAGGTGGTTTCGGGGTCAAACAAATTGCGGTAATACTGCGAGCGGGCCATGTACTTGCGCACCGCTTCATCGTTGCCGAGCGCATTTGCCACCACGGCAATAGAAAAGTCGCCGTAGGCGTAGTTTTGGGTTTTGTTTACGCTTTCGCAAAAGCGAGAGGTCACGTAGTGGTGGGCCAGGTAGTCCACTATCCCGTCGCGGCCGTAGCGGGGTTCTTCCGCGGCGTGGTTGGCGTGCTTGTCCATCGCCTCAAACATGAGCGCCACGCTCTCGCGGTCGGTTACAATGCCTTTGGCTACCGCGTCGGCAAACACCTGGTCAATAAAGGTGCCGGGCATAGAGTCTATGGCAGAGGGCGACATCCACCGCGGCAGCCAGCCCGCCTCGCGGTAATAGTTAAGAAAACCCTCGCACATGCGGGCGTAATCCTCTGCTATTATCAGCGAGAAGAGGGGGTACACGGTCATGTAGGTGTCAAAAAAGCCGTTGTCGGTATACATGGGGCCG
>CANQGN010000052.1 GCA_947623215.1 uncultured Clostridia bacterium | reverse complement strand
GGCAAGACGTGGCCGCCCTGCCCCCCGCCCAGTGGTACGCCATGATGACCGGCAGCGACAATTTGCCCACCGCAAACACCGTGTGGCTGGCCTGCTACGTGCAAACGGGGGAGGGCTACTACCACCTTTACCTGCCCGTTACCCCCGCCACCAGCCGAACCTGGGCGAAGTATATGGAGCTGGAAACCGCCGCTTCGCAAAAAAACCAGCCCCTCATTGCTAAGGCGCTGGGGCAGGCGATACGGGAGAACTGGACGCTGTTTGGAGACTACGAGGTGTACGTAGGGCTCTCAGACGGCAACGGGTTTATGATAGAAACGGCCGAGCAGGCAAAGGAACTGCACGCCTACCTGCAAACGACCCCGCCCATTACCAAGGATACGAAAGACGCGGTGCGTATTTCTTACCGCGAATACCGGGAAGAATATCAATTTAAGGAGTACAGCGCGCTGGTGCCGTTTGACCAAGCCGTGTTTGACTCGTTGCAGGAAAAAGCGATAACGACGGAAGTAGAAGAATAACAATTGCCTATACAAAATCCCGCGTTTTTTACAAACGCGGGATTTTTGCAGTATTTCTTTTTAGTCCTTAGTCCGCAAACCACTCCGGGTGGTTGGCAAAGGCGTCTTCCTCTGTAATGGCCCGCAGCACCCGGCAGGGGTTGCCCACGGCCAGCGAGTTTGGGGGAATGGAGCGGGTTACCACGCTGCCCGCGCCGATTACGCTGCCCGCCCCAATGGTAACGCCGGGGCAGACGGTCACGCTGCCCCCCAGCCAGCAGTTATCTTCTATTACAATGGCGCCGGTGCGCTCCAAATTGGTCACCATACCGGTTTTGGGGTTTAAAAAGGGGTTGCGGTCTTGAAAGCGCAGGGGGTGAATGGGGGTGAGCAGCGAAACGTTAGGGCCAATAAACACGTTGCGGCCAATGGTAACCGGCCCTTCGTCCAGCACCGTAAAGCAAAAGTTGGCGTAGCTGCCGTCGCCTATGGTAAGGTTGGCGCCAAAGTCAATATAAATGGGCCCCTGCAGGTAAACGTTTTGCCCCCGGTGGGGCAGCAGCTGGCGTAAGACCGCTTCGCGCTCGGCCTCGGCGGTCTCTGGCAGGGCGTTGTAGGCAAGGCAAAGCCGGTGGGCGCGGCTGCGTTCCCCCGGCATGTTTTCGGCAAAGGGGTCGTATACCGCCCCGGCCAGCATTTTTTCGTGTTCGGTCATACAGCGGCGCTCCTTTGTTTACTCCCGAGACTGGGTGCGGGCTTTTATGCGCTTTAAGCGGGCGTGTTCTTCCAAATCCTTTTCTTCCAGCACCTCGTTAATTTGGGTAATTTGGGCCGTAAAGCGGGGAATGACGATATTTTTGAGGGCGTTGGCCCGCTTTTGCGTTTTGCTGATGGCGGCGGCCAGCCGGTACACGCTGTTTTCTATTTCGGTAAGCCGAGCGGTGAGGGCCTTGACCTTTTGAAATTTCAAACAGGCGTCGTCTAAATAGGAGTTAGAGGACGAAAACCCGCAGGGGTGGGCCAGGTCGCCGGCCGCAAGCGTAACGGTGGGGATTTCTACCCCCATCACGCTGCGGGTTTGTATGGAAAGGCCGTTTTCGACCGGTACGGACTGCGCCAGCTCGTCGCACACGCCCAGCGTTACATTGGCCAGCCGCAACGCGTCGTAAGCCTCGGCAAACACGCGGTTAATCTCGCCCTGCACGGCGGCGGCTTCGTCTATAAACGCCATGGTTTCGCGCACCAGTATGTTGCGCTTGCGGTCGAGCAGCTCGTAGCCGTTTTGGGCCAGCGCAAGGGATTTTTTGGCCGCCATTAGGTTGGCCTTGGTGGGGCTTACAGTCGGCATACCGGCGCCTCCTTTCTTACAAACTTAAGCGGGGTTCCCCGGCGTATTTTAGTGCGCCGCCGGGTAGTAGCGGGCTATCAGCTCGTCGTCTATACGGTCGAGCTCACTTTTCGGCAGCATGGCCAGCAGCTCCCAGGCGAGGGTTAGGGTTTGCTCCAGTGAGCGGTTCTCGTTTTCTCCCTGGTGAATAAAGCGCTGCTCAAAGGCCTTGCCAAAGGCGAGGTACTGCCGGTCGGTTTCTGAAAGCTCGTCTTCGCCTATAACCGAGGCGAGCGAGCGGGCGTCCTGCACCTTGGCGCAGGCGGCAAACAGCTGGTTCGAGACAGCGGCGTGGTCCTCCCGCGTCATGCCTTCGCCAATGCCGTCTTTCATTAAGCGCGAGAGCGAGGGCAGCACCGAAACAGGCGGGTAAACGCCTACGGCGTCCAGTGCGCGGTCGAGCACAATTTGCCCCTCGGTAATGTAGCCGGTTAAGTCGGGCACCGGGTGGGTAATGTCGTCGTTCGGCATGGTAAGAATGGGAATTTGGGTTACCGAACCGGGCTTGCCCTTTATCATACCCGCCCGCTCGTAAAGCGAAGCAAGGTCAGAGTAAAGGTAGCCGGGGAAGCCCCGGCGGCTGGGAATTTCGCCGTTGGAGGAAGAAAATTCCCGGCAGGCCTCGGCGTAGGCGGTCATGTCCGTCATCACCACCAAAATGTGCATCCCAAGGTCAAAGGCCAGGTATTCGGCGGCGGTAAGGGCCATGCGGGGGGTTAAAATGCGCTCTAAAATGGGGTCGTTCGAGAGATTTAAAAACATGACCACCCGCTGCAATACGCCGGAGGCCTCAAACGAACGGCGAAAATAGTCTGCCACGTCGTTTTTTACCCCCATGGCGGCAAACACCACGGCAAATTTTTCGTCTTCGCCGTTAGGGGAAGAAAGCCGCGCCTGCCGCACAATTTGGGCGGCCATTTCGTTATGCCGCATACCGGCACCGGAGAAAATGGGCAGCTTTTGCCCGCGAATGAGGGTAGACATGGCGTCTATGGTAGATATGCCGGTTTGTATAAAGTTGCGGGGGTACTCGCGCGAGACGGGGTTAATGGGCGAGCCGTTTATGTCTCGCCGGGCGGAAGAGTAAATTTCGCCCAGCCCGTCGCGCGGCTGCCCCGCGCCGGAGAACACCCGCCCCATCATTTCGGGCGCCAGCGTCAGCTCCATGGGGCGGGCGGTAAACAGGGTGCGGGTATCTTCGAGCGAAAGGCCGGCCGTACCCTCAAACACCTGCACCACCACCCGCTCGCCGGAAAGGGCAATCACCCGCCCGGTGCGGGTAGTGCCGTCTAAAAGGCGCAGGCGCACGACCTCTTCGTAAGAAGCGTCTTTCACGCCGTCCAGCGCGATTAGCGAACCGCTGATTTGCTTCAGCCCGATGTGTTCGGTGAACATGGTTGCGTTATCCCTTCTTTAACACGGCGTTAACCGTTTCGTCAATTTCCTGCTCCAGGCGGTCAAAGGCGGCGGTATCGTCGTTGGCTATGGTATTTTTCATGCCGACTAACCGGTCAAAAATGCCGGTTTCGGTTAACCGGTGCAGCGGCAACCCCGCCTCGGTTACCCGCTTTGCCTCGGCGTGCAGGTGCAGGATTACCCGCATCATGCCAAACTGCTTTGGCAGGGGCACGTAGGTATCTTCTTTATGGTAGGCGTTTTGCTGCAAAAAGCCCAGCCGTATCACCCGGGCGGTCTCAAGCGTCAGCTTTTGGTGCTCGGGCAGTACGTCTGCCCCGATGAGCTTGACGATTTCCATCAGCTCGTTTTCTTCCCGCAGCAGGTGCAGCAGCTCGCCCCGCAGCCGCATAAAGGAGGAATCCACCGTAGAGTTGTACCAGTACGAGAGCTCGCCGTCGTATTCCGAGTAACTGTCCATCCAGTTGATGGCGGGGTAGTGGCGGGCGTAGGCGAGCGATTTATCCAGCGCCCAAAAGCAGCGGGTAAAGCGCTTGGTATTTTGGGTTACGGGTTCCGAAAAATCCGACCCTTGGGGCGAGACTGCCCCAATGACGGTAATGGAGCCCTTTTTGCCGCAAAGTGTTTCAAAATTGCCGGTGCGCTCGTAAAAAGCAGAGAGGCGCGAGGGCAGGTAAGCGGGATAACCTTCTTCGCCCGGCATTTCTTCCAATCTGCCGCTCATCTCCCTCAAAGCTTCCGCCCAGCGGGAGGTAGAGTCGGCCATCATGGCGACGTCGTACCCCATGTCGCGGTAATACTCTGCCAGCGTAATGCCGGTGTAAATAGAGGCCTCGCGGGCAGCCACCGGCATGTTAGAGGTGTTGGCGATAAGCACCGTGCGGTCGCGCAGCTGTTTGCCCGTGCGGGGGTCAACTAACCCGCCGAATTCGTCCAGCACCTGGGTCATCTCGTTGCCCCGCTCGCCGCAGCCGACGTACACAATAATGTCGGCGTCGCTCCACTTGGCTAATTGGTGCTGGGTCATGGTTTTGCCGGTACCAAACCCGCCGGGAATGGCCGCCGCGCCCCCCTTGGCAATGGGGAAGAGAGTATCTATCACTCGCTGGCCGGTAATCAGCGGCTTTTCTATGGGCAGCCGCCGGGCGGCCGGGCGGGGCTGGCGAATGGGCCAGAACTGGCAAAGGGTCAGGGGAATTTCTTCTCCCCGGTCGGTGGTCAGGGTTACAATGCGGTCGGTTAAGCGGTAGTCGCCGTTTGCCGCCGCCTTCGTTACCCGGCCGCTTATACCGGGCGGCACCATAAAGCGGTGCTCTATGGCCGGGGTCTCGGGGCAGGTGGCGTATATTTGCCCGGGCGAAAGCGCGTCGCCCACCGCCACCGTAACGGTAACCGGCCAGGTTTTCTCACTGTTCAGCGACGAGACGGCCGACCCCTTGGCAATAAAGGGGCCAAAGTGCTCTTCCAGCGCGGGCAGCGGGCGCTCAATGCCGTCAAAAATATTGCCCAAAATGCCGGGGCCCAGCGTTAGGGCCAGCGGGTTGCCGGCGGGCGATACCGGTTCGCCCGGTTTTAAGCCGGTGGTTACCTCGTACACCTGAATGGTGGTAACGCCTTCTTCTATGCCAATGACTTCGCCCACCAGCCGGTCGTGGCCTACGTATACCATTTCCTGCATAAAAAAGCCGTCGGTGCCCTGTACGGTTACCACCGGCCCGTTAATGCCGTATATCACTTTACCTGTCAAAACTATCTCCTCCGCCACCGCCGGGGAAAGCGGGTTTATTCTATCACAAGCCCCGAGTGCTCCTCAAACCAGGTTTGCTGTTCCGCCAGGCGGCGGTCCAGGGTATCGTCTACCAGCAGCGAACCGTCGCCGGAAATAACGGTAATGCCCCCCAGCGTAATGGCGGGGTCTATGTGCAGGGTAATAGAGTGCCCCAGCCGCGCGCTCACCGCCGCCGCAAAGGGGCGGTCCTCCGCCCGCATGTTCAGCACGGCGCAGTCGCCCGCCATGCGCTGGTGTATGGCGCTGGCCGAGGCCAGCAAAAAGGCCTCGTAGCGGTCGCTTTGGGTAAAAGCCTCTACCGCCGCGCGGGTTTTCTCCATCACTTCGCGGCGAATGGCCTCTCGCCGGTGAAACAGGCTGGCGCGGGCGGCGTTTTCTGCCGCGCAAATGCGCCGGCCGGCTTCTTCTCGTATTTCAGCAAAGCGCGACTGCTGCCACTGGCGGGTTTCTTCCTCCGCTTTGGCCTGTTCGCGCCGCAGGGCGTCCTGCTGGCGGCGCTTGGCCCCCGCTATGCAGGCCTCTGCCTGCTCCCTTGCCGCCTTTTGTATGGTTTGTATGAGCGTAGAATGCATCGTTTGCTCCGGCATGGGACTGTTCACCTCACATTTTTAAGCCGATGGCTTCTCGAATATACCGGGTAATGGAATCGGCCGCGCGACGGGTGCCGTGGCGGTCGGGAATTTCCAAAATCAGCGGCTTGGGGCGGCTTTTTTTGCGCTCGTCCAATTCCGCCCCGGCCAGACCCGCCAGCTTTTCGGTAATGAGCACAATGCCGATTTCGGGGTCGAGCGCCGCGCGGTCGAGCGCCGCCGTAACCGCTTCGCGGTCGTGTACCAGCACGCCCTCTATGCCCGCCAGGCGCAGGCCCACCAGCGTGTCGTGGTTGTCGCTGATGAGAAAGTACCGCATAATAAGCAGAACTCCTTTATTAGGCGTTTAAAATCATAAACGAAATAATAACCCCATACAGGGCGAGGGTTTCGCCCAGCGCCACAAAAATAAGCGCTTTACCAAAGGCCTTGGGGTCCTCGCTGGTGGCGCCAATGGCCGCCGGAATACCGGCCGCCAGCGCAATGCCCCCGCCAATGGAGGCAACGCCGGTGCACAGTCCCGCCGCCAAATATTGCAGCCCCGCGCCGGAGGCAGCGGCAGCCCCGGCCGCAGCCGGGTCGCCCTCGGCCAGCGCGGTCATGGCGCCGACAAGCAGCAGCGCCGTTACCGAAAGCAGGGTGGCAAAGTGCACCTTCATGGCCCTGCCGGGGGTTTTGCCGGTTTTTACCGCCCGCAGCGCGGCGTAAATGGCCGCAAAAATGGCGACCGGCGGAATGGCGAACATGCAAACGGAATAAAGAATAGACATTGTACAGTACCTCCGAATTCAAATATCAATGAGAAAGGGTAAGGGGCTCAAATTCGCGCCCGGCGCCCTCAAAGAAACGGTTGAACATCTCGTAAAATTCCAAACGCAGGCTTTGCACGCCTACCAGCAGGCCCTCCAGCGCCAGCACAAACACGTTGCCGAATACGGCAATTATCACGCCGGCCGGCCCCGCCATATCGGCCAGGGTCATAAAGACCATCATCATGCTGGCGTGCACCAGCACAAAGGCGCCTACCCGCAAAAACGAAACGGTGTTGGTAACGTAAGAAAGCAGCGCTTCAAACAGCTCAAAAAAGCCCTGGGTTAAGTAGCTGCCCCAGCCCTCCGGCTGCCAGTCTTTTTTGCCGTCTGCCAAGTTTTGCAGCGGTTCCTTCAGCCACAAAATCACGGCCGGCAGCCCGATGCCCAGCCCCGCCAGCAGCCCGGTAGGCAGCGGCGTGCCGGTTACCATGCCCAGCACCAACACAATGGCCGAAAGGTAAAGCACAAAGCCGGTAACGCCGTTTTCGCCAAAAAAAGCGGCGCCCCATTTTTTCTGCCGCAGGCAGGAGTAAATATTCAGCCCCAGCGCGCAGAGCATCAGCACCACGCCAATGCCCACCGCCACCAGTAAGATGGTCATAATGTTGGAGGACGACATAATCTCTATGGGCTTTTCGGCAAAGCCGAGGGCGTGGTAAAGGGGGTCGAGCGCGTGCTCGTAGCCGAAAACGGAACCGAACACCAGCCCAAAAAAGGCGCCGGAAAGGCCGCAGGGCAGCAGCAGGCGCCCCAGCGCCATGCCTTTCATTTTGTACATAAAAACGTACCCAACCAAAGCCAGCACCAGCCCCTGCCCTATGTCTGCAAACATAATGCCGTACAGCAGGGTGTAGGTAATCGCCACAAAGGCGGTGGGGTCCAGCTCCCCGTAAGTGGGCATACCGAACATTTTGGTGTAAAACTCAAACGGCTTTGCAAACAGCCGGTTTTTCAGCCGAATGGGGGGCGACATGTTTTTTACGTGGTCGCTGTCGGTTTCGGTCAGCTCTACGTCCGGCAGGGCGGCAATTTGTTCGCTTAAACCCTTTAGCGCGGCGGCCGGCACCCAGCCCACCAAAATAAAGTGGTCGTCGTACACGGCGGCGTATTTGCGCATGTCGCACAGCTGCGCCTGCCGCAGCAAAAAGGCGTACATGCGGTCGTACAACCTGTCTGCCGGGCTTAACGCCTCGGCCAGCTCGCGCTGAAGCTCGGCTACGCGCTGTTCGTCCGGTTCTAACTGCTGGGTTAACTGGCGCATGGCGTCGGCCGGGGTGGCTACGGCGTCCGGCACGTGCAGCCGCTCAAAAAAGAGCACCGCAAAGGTCACGTCTACCTCGTCTATCGCCTCTTTGGGGGCCAAGTACATGCCCCAGCAAAACTGCTCGTCGGTAGAAAAGGGCACAAACAGCACGTTGCCGTTTTTCTCGCAGTAGCGGTCTACCGCCGCGCGGCTGGTCACCGGCAGCCGCCCAAAGCGCACCGCCGTAAAGGCGCAGTCAAACAAATCCTGCAAGGGTACGTCCATGGTTTGAAAATGCTCTAACTGAATCATGCAGGCGCGGCAGTAGGCGACCTCCTGCTGCAGGGTGTCAAGCTCGCTGCGTTTGTCGGCCAGGGCGTGCTCCAGCCCGTCTATGGCCGCGCGGCATTCCTCCAGCGTAAAGTCGCCCGCGTAAGGGGCGGGGGGCGCTTCTTCCCCCGCGGCAGAGCGGGCGGCGGCCAGTCGGTCGGCCAGCTGCTGGTAGGGGTTTTCTTCATTCAGCCGGGCGTAGTGCTTGAGCGAGGCCAAGTGGTCGCTTGCCGTCTCCGGCTGAAAATTCCCGCCGGTAAGGCAAAGGCGCAGCGCGTCGTTTAACGACTCGGTGTGCCCGGTAAGGGTCACCAGCGTCATTTTCTCTACAGACAAAGTTCTGTCACTCCTTTATGGCAATCCGCCGGGCGAAAAGGGGGTAGGGAAGACCCGCCGGGCGGAAGAAACGCGTTTGGGGGAAAGGGTAAGCAAAAAGGGAACCATTAAACCGGCAGCAGCGCCATTACGTCCGCCGCGTCCATTTGGTAGCGCACGCCCTCCAGCACGGTGGTCAGGCAGTCCATACGGTGGCGAGAGAGGGTCATGTAGCAAAGCAGCAGCGCCGGCGGGCTGGTCAGGCGGCGCATATCCGCCCGGCAGCGGGCGTACACCATCCGCCGCAGGGCAAAGTCGGGCGGCAGGTCGCCGGTCAGCCACCGGCCGTAAGAAGAGCGGCGCAGCTGCTCTACCAGCCGGTCGTAAGGCAGGGCGGCGTAGGCCGCAAGGGTGCCCTCGCTCAGCGTGCCGTAGGGCAGCAGCCGGGGCGACAGCGTAGGCGAAAGCCGCCGAATGCGCAGCAGCTTTTGCAAATTGTCGCCGTCTACCAGCACGTCGGTTAAGGCGCGGGCGTCGGCATAGCGGCGGGGCGCGGCCTCAAACAGCGCGTAGGTGCGCCGGTAAAAGGTCAGCAGCAGCGACGACTCGAGCGACGACAAATTCACCGGCCGGTTTTCGGCGGGAATATTCTCGGCCGCCGCCTCAAAATAGGGGTGCCCGGCCAGCACCCGCAGCAAATCCGCAAAGGTGCGGCAGTCGGTTAAATCGGCCAGCGAAAAGCCGAGGTGGCGGGCAAAAAAGGGCGGAATGCGGGGGGCAAACACCGCCAGCGTACCGGCGTTGCCGTGGCGCACAGCCGAAAGCAGCAAATTATACTGTTGGAGCTGCTGCAGCAGCATTGACAGTAGCGGCAACAGTAAGTGATG
>CANQGN010000051.1 GCA_947623215.1 uncultured Clostridia bacterium | reverse complement strand
GGATTTTTGCAAAACGCCCGACGACATTCATGAATCCCTCAAAAAGGTGGCGGACATGGGCTACACCGCCGTGCAAATGTCCGGCATTGGCAAAATTGAATACCCCCTGTTTAAAGAATACTGCGACGAGTGCGGCCTTGCCATTGTCTCTACCCACATGCCCTTTGACCGCATTGTAAACCACACCGACGAATTGATTGCCGACCACGAGATTTTAGAGTGCGACTACATTGGCATTGGCGCCCCCACCCCCGAGCAATGCGACACCGCCGAGCACTACAAAGCCTTTTTAGACGCGCTGGCCGGTGCGGCGGAGAAAATTCACGCCGCCGGTAAAACCTTTTGCTACCACAACCACAACATGGAGTTTGAAGTAAAAGACGGCGGCTTTGTGGCTATGGACTACATGCTGCAAACCTTCCCCGCCCACACCCAGTTTATTGTAGACACCTACTGGGTGGCCTACGCCGGTCACGACCCGGCGGAGTTTTTAAAGCGGGTGGCCGGGCGCATTGACTGCGTGCACTACAAAGACATGATAAAAACCGAAAAAGAGGGCGAGCCGGTTACCACCATGGCCCCGGTGGGCGACGGTATTTTAGACTGGCCCTCCATTAACGAAGCGTGTGAAGCCGGCGGCACCAAGTGGATAGTAGTAGAGCAGGATATTTGCGAGGGCGACCCCTTTGCCTGCATGAAGAAGAGCTACGACAACTTAAAGGCCATGGGCTACCGCTAAGCCCCCCTTTTTTCCTTAAGAGAGGAGCAACCTTGCATGTTTCAAGTCGCCATTGTGGGCTGCGGCGCCATTTCTGCCGTTCATGCAGACGCCATTCGCCGCCTGCCGCAGGTAACGCCGGTGGGCTGTGTAGACCCGGTAGAAGACCGCGCCCGGGCGCTGGCCGGGCAGCTGAACTGCGCCGCTTACCCGTCGCTCCCCGCGCTGCTGGCCGAGCAAACGCCGGATGTGCTGCACCTGTGCACCCCCCACTACCTGCACGTGCCCATGGCGCTTACCGCTTTTGAGCACGGCATGGCGGTGGTGTGCGAAAAGCCGGTAGGCATTACGGCAAAAGAGCTGCACGAGCTGGTAGCCGCCGAGCAGGCGGGGGGCAAAATAGGCGTTTGTTTTCAAAACCGCTACAACACCTCGGTGCGGCAGGCCCTGGCGCTGATAAAGGGCGGCTTTTTGGGTCGCTTAAAGGGCGCCCGCGCCTTTGTTACCTGGCAGCGGGACGACCGCTACTACCTGAACAGCGGCTGGCGGGGCAAATGGGCAACCGAGGGCGGCGGCGTTATGGTAAACCAGGCCATTCATACGCTGGATTTATTGCAGCTGATGGCGGGCACCCCCACCTCTGTTTTTGGCCAAACGGCCAACCACCACCTGCCGGGGGTCATAGAGGTTGAAGACACCGCCGCCATGTACATGACCCTGCCGGGCGGCGCCCCCGCTTTGTTTTACGCCACCACGGCCTATGGCGAAGACGCCCACATTCAGCTGGAGCTGACGGGTGACGCCGGTGCGCTGCGCATAGAGGGCGACCGGCTGTTTTTGCGGCAGGCGGGCGAAGCCGCCTTTACCCCGGCGGGCGAAGCCGCCGCCCCGGCCGGTTTTGTGGCAGAGAAAAGCTGCTGGGGCACCGGCCACGCCGCCTTGATTGCCGATTTTTACGACTGCCTTGCCACCGGCCGCCCCTTTGCCATTAACGCGGCGGAGGCCGCCCGGGCGCCCGCTCTGTTTTTGGCCCTTTACCAGTCGGCTAAAACCGGCAAGCCGGTCGCACCGGAAGCGTTTTAACTCTTTGCCTTTTTCTTTTCCTTTTTCAAGAATTTTTCCTTTTTCTGTTCTATGCAAAACCCCCGGCGGGCCGGAGCGTTCCGGTCTGCCGGGGGTTTTTCCATTTTAGGGGTTTGGGGGTTCGCCGGGCGTTACTCGCCTTCGCTGTCGGCGGGTTTTAGGTAGTTTAAGGTGTAGTTGTAAATAATACCGCCGTGGTCGCCGCCCGGGTGGCCGTTTGCCGCGTCAAACATATAGCAGCTCGAAAGGCGAATATACATGGCCTCTGCCGAGGCGAACTCGCCGTAGTCGCTGGCCGTAACGGTTACGTTGGTGCGGCTGGCGCCGCCGTCTACCTTGGTGGTTTCACCCGTTTCGGTGGTCACCACGCCCACGGGCGAACCGTGGTTCTGCCAGCTGTCTATCGGCTGCCAGTTGCGGCCGTCAAACGAATAGTCGAGCTTCCAGTTGCCCAGCACGTCTAACGTCATGCTCGGCTGAATATAGGTTTTCAAGTCGATTTTCCAGGTCACAAAGCGGTCAGATTCGGGCGAACCCTTGTCGCAGAAATAAGCGCCGTTGTTCACGCTGCAATGGTCGCCGTCGTACAGCAGCGGATCCGCGTCGTTCCGCAGCGTTTCGTCGTTGGTTCTTACGGTAACGCCGGCGTAAACGTACTCGGTGGGCAGCTGCACAAACTGGTCGCCCCAGGTAACGGTTACGGTAATGGGGTCGGTTACCTGCGGCATGGCGGCTTTAACAAGCAAGGAGCCGTTTGCTTCGTCCCACATGGTGGTAACGACTACCGGCGCGCCGCTGCGGGTTTTGGCCATAACAGACTGCGGGTAGCGCCCGTTGCCAAACAGCCGGGTGGCGGCCACCGCGCCGGTGGGGTAAGCCACGGTGTACCCAGTTTGGTCGGCGGTTTCTACCCGCTCTGCCAGTTCTGTACCGCCGGTAAAGGCCAGCCGGGGAATGGTATCCGAAGCCGCCTCGGTGGCGTCGTAATAAAGCGAGGCCTCCCAGCGGGGAATGGTGGAACCGCCGGGCACAACCTCAAGCGAAGCGTCAAACAAATTGAGGAAGGTGCGCTCGTTCGCCAAAGCGTGCACGCCCAGGCTGTAGTAGGCAAAGTAGTTGCCGCGCGAGGCCGCAAACAGGTCGTGCTCGGCATAAGGCACGGCGGCGCCTTGCAGCGCCAGCTCTACCAGCACGGGGATTAAATCGTTCGATTCTTCTCTGGCCGGGTAGTAGTAAGAGGGCAGGCCCACCATGGTCACTTGCCCCTTACCGGCCGGGGCGGTAATGCCCACCGACTGGCCGCCGGCGGTCATAAAGGTGGTAAAGCCGCTGCCGGTGTAAGACTGGGTTTTGGCCGCCATGTTCATGTTGAGCTCGCAGTAGTTGTTCAGGGTAGGCAGCGTGGTCGCAGAGGGCGTAACGCCAGAGAGAGCAGGCAGGCTGTCGCGGGGCACGTCGCCCGTGTGCAGAGTAATGCCGCCAAGGCCCAAATGCTGCAGCAGGTTCTCCATGGGGGTGGTTTTTTGTTCCTCCCACCAGAAGCCCAGCCCGGTAAGCGAAACAAAGGGGTCGTCGCCGCCAAGGCAAAGCAGGCGGCCGCCGCCCTTTACCCACTCGGCGATTACTTCGTTGGCCTTTTCGCTCAGCGGTTTGGTGACGTCGTACATTAAAATGAGCAGGTTGGTGTCGCTCAGCTGACTCAGAGAAGTCAGGTTGTCAAGGCACAGGCTGTCTAACTGCACGCCGTGGTTTTGCAGGCTCATGTACAGCCCGCCGAGCGAGGTGCGGCCGTCCCCCCGGCCGCCGGTAGAGGCGCCGCTCACGTGCCAGCCAATGGAGTCTGACGTGGCAACGGTAATGCCCGGCGTGCCGCCGTAAAGGGTTACCGGCAAATCCGCCAGCTCGTTAAACATTTTATTGGCGGTAATCTGCACCGTTTTATAGTTCATACCGGCCGCAAAAAAGCAGCGGGGCGGCCACACGTAGGGTTCAAAGGAGGCGGCGTCGTTTTGCAGCAGGGCGGCCACCACCGTTTGCCGCCAGTTGCCCTCGTTATAGTCCCACGGGAAGGACTGATCGTCTGACGACGGGTCTTGCAGCAAATAGAGCGACTGGCCCTCGTTTAAGGCCTCGCCGTACGAGTTATAATCATACAGCGCCTTCATAAAGATGTTAGAAGCGTCTGCCACGCCGTTGTAGGGCACGCCCTGGCGGGAGTCGTCGCTCCACGTTTGGGCAATAATGCCGTCTACCCCCGGCACCGAGGCGTACATGGCAAGCCCGGTAGAAATGCCGTGGCAAGTGTAGCTTAAGTGCGAGTGAGAGGCCACTAATACTTTCACGTCCGGGTTATAGGCCTTAATCTCTTTGGCAAGGTAGGTAAAGGCGTTGTAAAAAATGCGCACTTTAAAGTACTGCGAGCGCCACATGGCCTCGGGCGAAATAGAGGGGTCCTCCCACTCGGTGTTCCAGTAGGCCTCGTATTCCTCTTTAAAGCCCACCGAGTACCCGGCGCTGTTCCAGATTTCCGGCTCTTCAAAGGCAATCACCTTCGCGCCGAGGTCAATCCACGCCTTTACGCAGTCCAGCTTATACTCCACGTAGTCGCGGCCGGGCACCATGTAGTAACCGTCCGTTGCATGGGTGCGCTTGGCGCCGGTGGCGGTGGTTTGAATAAAGTCTTCGCCCCGCCCCTCGTCGTATTTGCCAATGTAGTCGTGGGTATCGCGGTTAATGGCGGTCATTACGCCAATGACCGCGTCGCCGTTGTACGACTCTTTCATTTCTTTTTGCCAGGGCACCTCGGTGCGGTCGGTCGGCATTACGTTAGAGTAATAGAGAATACAGCCGACGTCTAAATTCACCATGTCGTTATACCCGGCGGCGTCTTGCGTTAGGGTGGTAAAGTCGGTTGCCGTGTAGGGCGCATGCTCCACCGTGGTAGCGTAAGCCGAAACGTCTTGCAGCTGGGGCACGGCTACCATGCCGGGGGTTACCGGCGGCGGGTCGTCCTCTCCCGTAAAGAAGGTAAGCCCAACGGGAAAGGTAGTTACCTTGCCCACCGCGAAGCGCAAAATCCACATGGCGTCGGCGGCGTTTAAGGCTTTGTTGCCGTCTACGTCGCCGGCGGTGGCGGCCACGCCCTCGGCCTTGGCCTTACCCACCGCAATGCGCAGCACCTGTAGGGCGTCTGCCGCGTTTACGGTATTGCTTTCGTCCAGGTCACCGTAGCGGTGCTCCTGTTTTGCGGCCAGCGCCGCCGGCACGGCGCACAGGCACAAAGCCAGCGCCAGCAAAACGGCGACAGCCCGCATGGCGGGTCGTTTTTTCATGGTCATTCCTCCTTGCCCCAAAAGGGGCGGCGTTTGGGTTCTCGCCCTAACAGTATACCATATAAGCCGCTGAGTCGCAAGCCATTTAGGCGAAACTTACGAAAATTGTCGCCGCCGCGGGCAGCAGCTGTACCTCGCCCCCCAACCGGACGAGAAAATAGGCGACCGCCGCCGCCACCAGCACCACCGCCGCCAGCGTAAGCAGCAGGCTTTTTTTGCCAAAGCGGTAGGGGGCGGCCGTCGGCGCGGGGGGCAGCAGCCCGCTTTTGCGCAGCCCCGCCGTAAGGGGTTTATAGAGCGCCAAAGTCAGCCCGGCGTTGAGCAGCGATTTGCAGAGGTTAAAGGGCAGCAGCAGGGTGGGTATCATACCTGCCACCTCGGCCCGCGAAACCCCCATGTAAAAGGGGGTTATCACCAAATTGGCCGCCATCATAACCGCCGTAACGGCGCAAACAGAGGCCGCCACCGCCGCAATGGCGCCGGAAAAGCGGCGGTAAAAGTGGTAAATGCTGCCGCACACCACCGCAAAGGTACCGCTGGAGCAGACGTTCATAAGAAAGCCGTACATGCCGGTGTCGCTTACGGTAATGAGCTCCAGCAGCGGCACCGCCACCGCCCCCGCCAGCCCCCAGGCCGGGCCGTAGAGCAAGGATAGCATGGCAATAACCGCGTCCTTCGCGTCAAAGGTTAAAAAGCCCACCTTAATGCGAAAGAAAAACACGCACAAATAGGCAAGCGCGCACAGCATGGCGGCTACCACCGTTTTGCGCAGCTGTTCCGACTGTCGTTTCATGATAGTTCCAACTCCTTTTGCATACAAAAAGCCCCGCAACAAGAATTGTTGCGGGGTGAAATGCGAATGGGACGAACCAAACCGGTTCGCCTTGCTGTTTCTTTCCTCCGGACTATACCGTCGGCTTCGGAATCGCACCGAATCTGCCATAAGCTCGCGGGCTTGTCGGCCAAAGGCCGCATTACCGCCGGTGGAGACTTGCACTCCGCCCCGAAACAGAATTCATTTTTTGAAGGGCGGCCCGCCGCTTATCCCCTGATATAAAGGGCAAGCGGCAGACCGACGTTGAAAAGCAATTACTCGTTGATAGCGGTAACAACGCCCGAACCAACGGTACGGCCGCCTTCGCGGATAGCGAAGCGCAGACCAACCTCCACGGCGATGGGGGTGATGAGCTCTACGTTCATTTCCACGTTATCGCCCGGCATGCACATTTCCACGCCCTCGTCCAGCGAGATGGAACCGGTCACGTCGGTAGTACGGAAATAGAACTGGGGACGATAGTTGTTGAAGAAGGGAGTATGACGGCCGCCTTCATCTTTCGACAGCACGTATACCTGACCCCGGAACTTGGTGTGGGGATGAATGGAACCGGGGGCGGAAAGCACCTGACCGCGCTCAATCTCATTGCGCTGTACGCCGCGCAGCAGCGCGCCGATGTTGTCGCCGGCCTCGGCATAATCCAAGGTCTTGCGGAACATTTCAATACCGGTGCAAACCACCTTGCGTTTTTCGTCGGTCAGACCAACGATTTCCACTTCTTCGCCCATCTTCAGCACGCCGCGCTCTACACGACCGGTAGCCACGGTGCCGCGGCCGGTAATGGTCATAACGTCTTCTACCGGCATGAGGAAGGGCTGGTCGGCCTTGCGGTCGGGGGTGGGGATATAGCTGTCTACCGCGTCCATCAGCTCAATGATGCACTTGGTTTCTTCGGCGGTGGCAACGTCGTCGCCCGAATACTCCAGCGCTTTCAGGGCGGAACCCTTGATAATCGGAATATCGTCGCCGGGGAATTCGTAAGAGCTCAAAGTCTCGCGAATTTCCATTTCCACCAGCTCCAGCAGCTCGGGGTCGTCTACCTGGTCGCACTTGTTCATGAACACCACGATGGCGGGCACGCCTACCTGACGGGCCAGCAGAATGTGCTCTTTGGTTTGGGCCATGGGGCCGTCGGTGGCGGCGATGACCAGAATGGCGCCGTCCATCTGCGCCGCGCCGGTAATCATGTTTTTAATATAGTCGGCGTGGCCGGGGCAGTCGACGTGGGCATAGTGGCGCTTGGCCGTTTGATACTCCACGTGGGCGGTGTTGATGGTGATACCGCGCTCTCTCTCTTCGGGCGCTTTGTCGATGTTTTCAAAGTCAACCTTTTCGGCCAGACCCATTTTTGAAAGCGTCTTGGTAATCGCGGCGGTCAGGGTGGTTTTGCCGTGGTCAACGTGACCGATGGTGCCGATGTTTACGTGCGGCTTCGAGCGGTCAAATTTTTCTTTTGCCATTGCAATTGTTCCTCCTTTGTCTTTTAGGAAAAAAATCTGTTACGCAGCTACTACTGCAACTGAACTTAGTTTACCAATACTTGCCCTAAAATGCAAGCATTTTTTGCAGAAAATCCTGCCTCAGCCCTCTTTTTTTGCCGATTTGCTGATAATCTGCTCCGCAATGCTCTTGGGAACCTCGGCGTAATCGTCCGGTTCCATAGAATACTGGCCGCGCCCCTGCGTTTTGGAGCGCATGGAGGTGGCGTAGCCGAACATTTCAGAAAGCGGCACGTTGGCGTGAATATCGGTAACGCCGTTGTGGGCCTCGGTACCCAAAATCATCCCCCGGCGGCTGTTTAAGTCGCCGATTACGTCGCCCATGTATTCGTCCGGCACCACAACGGTTACCTTCATAATGGGCTCCATAAAGGCGGGGTTGGCTTTGCGGCAGGCGTCTTTAAAGGCCATGGAACCGGCCATTTTAAAGGCCATTTCAGAAGAGTCTACCTCGTGGTATGAACCGTCGTACAACGTGACCTTTACGTCTACCACCGGGTAGCCCGCCAGCACGCCGGACTGCATAGCGCCCTTAATGCCGGCCTCTACCGCCGGAATATACTCTTTGGGTATAACGCCGCCGGTAATGGCGTTTACAAACTCAAAGCCCTGCCCGGGGTTGGGCTCCAGCTTAATTTTAACGTGACCGTACTGTCCATGGCCGCCGCTTTGGCGGGCAAACTTGGTGTCAGACATAGACTCCTGCCGAATGGTCTCTTTATAAGCCACCTGCGGGGCGCCTACGTTGGCCTCTACGTGAAATTCGCGCAACAGCCGGTCTACAATAATCTCCAGGTGAAGCTCGCCCATGCCGGCGATGATGGTTTGGCCCGTCTCTTCGTCGGTATAGCAGCGGAAGGTGGGGTCTTCTTCTGCCAGTTTGGCAAGGCCAATGCCCATTTTCTCTTGGCCGGCCTTGGTTTTGGGCTCTATGGCCACCCGAATAACGGGGTCCGGGAACTCCATAGACTCCAGCACCACGGGGTGGTTCTGGTTGCACAGCGTGTCGCCGGTGGTGGTGTTTTTTAAGCCCACAGCGGCGGCAATGTCGCCGGCGTAGCATTCTTCAATGTCCTGCCGGTGGTTGCTGTGCATTTGCAAAATGCGCCCCAGCCGCTCGTTGCCCCGCTTGCAGGAGTTGTAAACCGACGAACCGGACTTGACCGTGCCGGAATACACCCGGAAGAAGCAGAGCTTGCCCACAAAGGGGTCGGTGGCAATTTTAAAGGCCAGCGCCGCAAAGGGCTCGTCGTCAGACGAATGACGAACCACCTCTTCGTCGGTGCGGGGGTCTACCCCCTTAATGGCCGGTACGTCGGTGGGGGCGGGCATATACTCTACTATGGCGTCCAGCAGCTTTTGCACGCCCTTGTTGCGGTAAGAGGTACCGCACACCACCGGCACCATTTGGTTGGCAATGGTGGCCTTGCGAATGCAGTGCTTAATTTCTTCCTCGGTTAAGCCTTCGCCGCCAAGGTATTTGTCAAGCAGCTCTTCGTCCTGCTCCGCCACCGATTCCAGCAGCTTTTCGTGGTATTCTTCGGCCAGGTCCTTCATATCGTCCGGAATGTCTTCCACCCGAATGTCGGTGCCCAGGTCGTCGTAATACACGTAGGCCTTCATTTCTACCAAATCTACAATGCCGCGAAAGCTGTCTTCCGCGCCGATTGGCAGCTGAATGGGAACGGCGTTGCACTTTAAGCGGTCGTGCATCATTTGCAGTACCCTGAAGAAGTCGGCGCCCATAATGTCCATTTTATTCACATAGACCATTCTGGGAACCTGGTACTTATCGGCCTGGCGCCACACCGTTTCAGACTGGGGTTCCACGC